>NZ_CAJCKD010000029.1:0-44796 GCF_903970855.1 Curtobacterium sp. ME12 | reverse complement strand
CCTGACGCTCATGGCGTACGACCAGCACGGCCCCTGGGAGCCGGACGCGCCGGGCCCCGTCGGGTCGCTCGCGTGGTCGTCGAAGGCCGCCCGTGCCCTCGCGACCCTCGCCCCCGCCGACCAGATCGTGCTCGGCGTCGCAGGGTACGGCTACCACTGGAAGGGGACGCGTCCGGCCGGCCAGCTCTCGGACGCCCAGGCACGACTGCGGGTCCGGAAGGCGGGCGCGACCGCCCGGTGGGACACGACGGTCGGCGAGTGGACCGCGACCCTGCGGAGCGGCGAGGTGCTCTGGTGGTCCGACGCACGCTCCCTGCGCGAACGGGTCGCCCTGGCGGAGCGGCTCGGCCTGACCGGCGTCGCCGTCTGGTCACTCGACCTGTCCGACCGGACCGAACCGGTCGGGTGACCGCGACCCGGCGACGGACAGGAGGCGCGGTGCGGGCCCGCACCGCGCCTCCTGTCCGTCGCCCGGTCACGCCCAGGGCGGGTGGTCCGTCACCAGGTCAGACGACCGACCACTCCACCAGGCGGGGATCGCCCGGGGTGACCTCGTGCACCGCGCCCGTGATCGCGACGGTGGCGCGCTCCGTGGCGGTGCCGGGGACGGGGTGTCGGACCGGCCCGTCGCCCGAGGCGACGATCCCACCCGCTGCCACCGGACCTCCCGGCCGTGACGCCGCCGCGTGCGACGCGACCCAGACCTGCACGCCGCCCGGCTCGACCACCTTGCGCATCCGGCGGTCCGTGAACGCGAAGCGCTGCACCGGGACGCGGAAGCGGACCCGCGCGGACTCCCCCGCGGCGACCGCGACCCGCGCGTACCCGAGGAGCTGGACCTCGGGCCTGGTGACGCTGCCGTGCACGTCGTGCCCGTAGAGCTGCACGACGTCCTCGCCGTCACGGGCCCCGGTGTTCCGGACCGTCACCGACGCGGTGAAGACGCCGTCGGACCGGACGTCCGGGTCGACGACGAGCTCGTCGTAGGCGAAGTCGGTGTAGCCGAGACCGAAGCCGAACGGCCGCACCGGCGTCGAGTCGGCGGCCGTGACGTCCGACGGACCGCCGAGCCGCGGGTGCAGGTAGGTGAACGGCTGCGCACCGGCGGACCGGGGCAGGGACAGCGGCAGGCGGCCCGAGGGCGAGGCGGCACCGGTGAGCAGGTCGGCGATCGCCAGCCCGCCGCCCTCGCCCGGGAAGAACGCCTGCACGACCGCGGCCGGACGCGGCTGGTCGCCGTCGAGCGCCCAGCCGATCGCGTACGGCCGGCCGGTGAGCAGCACCATCACGGTGGGGGTACCGGTCGCGACGACGGCCTCGACCAGCTCACGCTGCACGCCGGGCAGGTCGAGCGACTCGGTGTCGTTGCCCTCGCCGACCGTGCCGCGGCCGAAGAGCCCGGCCTGGTCGCCGACGACGACCACCGCGACGTCCGAGGCGGAGGCCACGGCGACCGCGTCGGCGAAGCCGGCCCGGTCGTCGCCCGTGACGGCGCAGCCCGCTGCGAAGCGGACCGCCGACGGGCCGAGGGCCTCGGCGACGGCTTCGCGGACGGTCGGGATCGCGAAGCCGAGCGGCAGGTCGGGGTGCGAGGCGAGCACGTGGTTCGCGAACGAGTAGCAGCCCTGCAGGGCCTCGGCGCGGTCGGCGTTCGGGCCGATGACCGCGACCGACACCCCCGGCGCGAGCGGGAGGACGGGGGCGGTGCCGTCGACGGCGGCGCTGCCGCCGTCGACGGTGGTGCTGCCGCTGCCGTTCGACAGCAGCACGAGCGACTTCGCCGCCAGCTGGCGTGCGAGCACCTGGTGCTGCGGGGTGTCGAGGTCGATCCCGGTGGGAGCGTCCCCGGCGAAGGCGTCCGGCTCGAGCAGGCCGAGCCGCTCCTTCTGCCGGAGCACCCGGAGCACCGCCCGGTCGACGAGGGCTTCGTCCACCTGCCCGCTGCGGACCCGCTCGACGAGCGGCGCGAGGTACGCGTCACCGGTCGGGAGCTCGACGTCGATGCCGGCCTCGAGCGCCAGCGCCGCGGCCTCGCCACGGTCGGCGGCGATGCCGTGCATGACCTCGAGGAACGCCACCGAGAAGTAGTCCGCGACGACCGTGCCGTCGAAGCCGAGCCGGTCGCGGAGCAGGTCGGTGAGCAGCTCGCCGTTCGCCGCGACGGGCACGCCGTCGATCTCGGCGTACGAGTTCATGACGCTCCGGGCGCCGCCGTCGCGCAGCGCCATCTCGAACGGCGGCAGGTAGACGTCGGCCACCTCGCGCGCCCCGGCGTGCACGGGGGCGTGGTTCCGCCCCGCCTGCGACGCCGAGTACCCGAGGAAGTGCTTCAGGGTCGCGTCGACCCCGGCGGACTGCAGCCCGCGCACGTACGCGGTGCCGACCGTGCCGACCAGGTAGGGGTCCTCGGCGATGCACTCGTCGACCCGGCCCCAGCGGGGGTCACGGATCACGTCGAGCACCGGTGCGAGCCCCTGGTGGACGCCGAGCTGGCGCATCGACGCACCGATCGCGGCAGCGACCTGCTCGACGAGCTGCGGGTCGAACGACGCACCCCACGCCAGCGGGGTCGGGAACGTCGCGGCCTTCCACGCGGCGAGGCCGGTCAGGCACTCCTCGTGCACGAGCGCGGGGATCCCGAGCCGGGTCTCGCGCTGCAGGCGGCGCTGTTCGGCCCAGAGCCAGGCGGCACGCTCGTCGGGTTCGACGGGGCGGGTGCCGTAGACGCGGGTGAACTGCCCGATGCCGTCGCGGGTGATGTCTGCCAGGGTGCTGCCCTGCTGCACGGCCGCCATCTCGCCCTGCATGGGGGCGACGACGCCGTTCTGGTCGAGCCAGTAGCCGACCAGCTGGGCGACCTTCTCGTCGAGGGTCATCACGGCGAGCAGGGCGTCGGCGCGGGGGCCGGCGGTGGTCGCGGTCGCGTCCGTCGCGGTGTCGGCCTGGAGGCGCGGGTCGCGTCCGGCGGTCCGCGTCGCGTCGGTCGCGGTCACCCCTTCACCGCCCCGGTCAGGCCGCCGACGATGCGGCGCTGGAAGATCGTGAAGAACACGAGCGCCGGGATCATCGACATCGAGGTGAACGCGAGCACCTTGGCGGTGTCGACGGAGTACTGCGACGAGAAGGACTGCACGCCGAGCGGCAGCGTGTACGCGGCCTCGTTGTTCAGGATGAACAGCGGCAGGATGTAGCTGTTCCAGCTGGCGATGAACGCCAGGATGCCGACCGTGACGACCCCGGGCAGCGACAGCGGCACGACCATCCGGAAGAAGAACCCGAGACGGCTCGCCCCGTCGATCGACGCGGCCTCCTCGAGCTCGTCGGGGATCGCCCGCAGGAACGGCACCAGGATGATGACGGTGGTCGGTAGCGCGAACGCGATCTGCGGCAGGATCACGCCGGCCAGGCTGTTCGTCAGTCCGAGGTCCTTGACGAGCAGGTACAGCGGGGTGATCGCGACGGTGATCGGGAACATCAGGCCCGCGGCGAACAGGGCGTAGAGCGCCCCGCGGCCGGCGAACCGGTAGCGGGCGAGCACGAAGCTCACCATCAGCCCGAGCACGACGACCCCGATGGTGGTCGTGACGGCGCTGATCGTGGAGTTGCCGAGCTGCTGCCAGAAGATCCCGCTGGACAGCACGGACCCGTAGTTGCCGAACTCGAACGGCGCCGGCAGCCCGGCGGGGCTCGTGGTGATCTGCGAGTTGGTCCGGAAGCCGCCCAGCACGATGTAGAGCACGGGTGCCAGGTTCGCGGCGACGAACAGGATCGCGACGACGTAGGTCAACGGGTTCGCGCGTCCGATCGCGGCACTGGACCGTCGCTCCCGCACGGCCCGGCGCCCGGGGGCGACGATGCTCGTGGTGGCCATCAGTTCTTCCTCTCGGTGAGTGCACCCGCGGTGTCGCGGCGGAGCACGAAGCGCTGGTAGATCAGGGCGACCACGAGCGAGATCACGAACATCACGACCGCGACGGCGCTGCCGAAGCCGAAGTTGCCCGAGGTCCGGCCGTTGGCGACCATGTACGTCGCCATCGTCGAGGTGCCCGCGGTCGACGCGATGTACTGGCCCCAGATGATGTAGACGAGGTCGAACAGCTGCAGTGAGCCGATGATCGACAGGAACGCCCAGATGCGGATGGTCGGACCGAGCAGCGGCAGGGTGATGCGCCGCTGGATCTGCCAGTAGCCGGCGCCGTCGATCGCGGCGGCCTCGAACAGTTCCTCGGGAATGCTCTGCAGGCCGGCGAGGAACAGGATCACCGCGAAGCCGATGTACTTCCACGAGATGATCACGAGCAGCGTCCAGATGGCGATGTCGGGGTTCGACAGCCAGTCCGCACGGAGTCCGCCCAGGCCGATGCTCTGCAACAGGTCGTTCACGGCGCCGTTCGACTGGAGCATCAGGCTCCACCCGGTGCCGACGATCACCTCGGAGATGACGTACGGCACGAAGACGAGCACGCGGACGAGCCCGCGGCCGTGCATCTTCTGGTTGAGCAGCAGGGCGAGCACGATCGCGATCGGCCCCTGCAGCACCAGCGAGAGCACGACGATGAAGCCGTTGTGCATCAGGACCGCGTGGAACGCCTTGTCCTGGAAGATGATCAGGTAGTTCTGCAGCCCGACGAAGTCCGTGGGCGGCCCGTAGCCCTGCCACTTGAAGAACCCGTAGTACGCGGCGAGCGCCACGGGCAGGATCACGAACGTGACGAAGACGATGACCGCGGGTCCGGCGAGGACCGCGATCTCGACGCGCTTCCGCCAGTCGGCGATGCGGCGCTTGGTCCGCCGACCGGCGGGGAGCGGCGAACCGCTCCCCGCCGGGGACGTCCCCGCGGCCGTGTCCGACCCGGTGGCCGGAGTCGTACCGAGCGAGGTGTCGAGGGTCATGCTCAGCCCTTGGCCGCAGCCTGGTTGGTGGTCTCGACGATGTCCTTCGCGTCACCCTTGCCGGCGAGCAGGTCGACGACGCTGGTGTTCAGCGCGTTGCCGACGTTCTGGCCGTACAGGGTGTCGAGGTACTGCGAGACGAACGGTGCCTCCTGGTAGGCGGCCAGGGCCGACTTCAGGTAGTCCGAGTCGACGACCGACTGCGCTTCCTTGTTGACCGGGATGGCGTTGAAGGCCTTGTAGTAGGCCTCCTGGTTGTCCTTCTGCACGATGAAGTTCAGGAAGTCGGTGCACGCCTTCTTCGGGGCCTGTGCCGAGCAGGAGTTGCCGTCGACACCGCCCATCATCGACTTCGGGTCACCCTTGCCACCGTCGATCGCGGGGAACGGGAACCAGCCGAGGTCGGGCAGCGGCTTCGCGTCCGGCGTCAGCGACGCGATCACGCCCGGGTCCCACGCACCCATGAGCTCCATGGCCGCCTTGTGGTTGGCGAGGAGACCGGCGGAGCTGCCGGCACCCTGCTGTGCGGCGGTGGTCAGGAAGCCGTTGTTGAAGGGCTTGGTGGCGTTGAAGTCCTCGAGCTGCTCGCCGGCCTTCGTCCAGCAGGCGTTGTCGAACTTCAGCGACTTCGCGGCGTCCTCGAGCGTCTTCTGACTGCACTCGCGGAGCGCGAAGTTGTAGTACCAGTGGGCAGCCGGCCAGGCGTCCTTCGCGCCGACGGCGACCGGGTCGATGTCCTTGGCCTTGAGCTTCGTGATCGCGTCGTTCAGCTCGTCCATCGTCGTGGGCGTGCCCTCGATGCCGGCTTCCTTGAACAGGTCCTTCGAGTACCAGATGCCCTCGGGGAGCACCGCGCCCGGCATCGCGTAGGTCTTGCCGTCCTTCTCGTACCCGGCGAACGTGCCCGCGCTGATGGACTTCTTCGCGTCGGCGCTGATGGAGTCGGAGATGTCCATGAGCTGCCCGGCAGCGATCATCGCGTCCATCTTGCCGCCGCCACGCTGCAGGAAGACGTCTGGTGCGTCGCCGGAGTTGAGGGCGGTCTGGAGCTTGCCGTCCAGGTCTTCGTTCTGGATCGCCTGGGTCTTGATGGTGACGTTCGGGTACTTGTCCTCGAACGCCTTGACCGTCGAGGCCCAGTAGGCCTTGCCCGGTCCGGTGGTCGAGTTGTGCCAGAAGGTCATCGTGACCTTCCCGCCGTCCTCGGAGGCATCGCTGCCCGCCGAGCACCCACTGGCCACCAGTGCTGTGGCCCCGATCAGCGCGATGGCTGCCGCGGCACGGATCTTCCTCGTCATCGTGGAACTCCTGAAGTGTCGTCGTTGACATGCGCGACATCGACTGCCGCTGCGGAGAGCATGCCTGCTGCTCCGGGCCGATGTCAATCGATATCGATAACGTTTTCTTTACCAAGAGCGTGGTGGCGCAGCGGTACGGTGTGCACATGGACTCGGCAGTCGGCGCGCGTCCCGGTGCCGGCCGGGTGACGATCGGCGACGTGGCGCGGGTGGCCGGGGTCTCGATCCCGACGGTCTCCAAGGTGATCAACCAGCGGGACGGGGTCGCACCCGCCACGATGCTCCGCGTGCAGCAGGTGGTCGAGGACCTCGGGTACGAGACCTCGCTGGTCGCCCGGAGCCTGCGGAGTTCGCGGACCGGGGTCGTCGGCATCCTGGTGCCCGAGTTCGAGCCGTTCTCGACCGAGCTGCTCCGCGGTATCTCGCGGGCGGCCACCGGCACCGGCTACGAGCTCCTCGCCTACGCCGGCCTGATGACCGGCGCCGACCGACCCGGGTGGGAGCGCCGATCGCTGTCCCGCCTGTCCGGCACCCTGATCGACGGCGCGATCGTCGTCACCCCGACCACGGCACTGTCGAGCTCGTCGATCCCCGTCGTGGCGATCGACCCGCACACCGGGCCCGAGGGGCACGCCACCGTCGACGCCGACAACGAAGCCGGAGCCGTGCAGGCCGTCGAACACCTGCTCGCACTCGGGCACACCCGCATCGCGCACCTGCAGGGGCGCGCCGACCTGGCCTCCGCCCAGCTGCGGGCGGCCGGGTACCGCTCGGCCCTGACGGCCGCGGGCATCACGGTCGACGAGTGCCTGCTGCGTGACGGCGGCTACCAGGAGGACCAGTCCGCTGCCGTCGCCCGCGAGCTCCTGACCCTCGCCGACCGCCCCACCGCGGTGTTCGCCGCGAACGACTCGTCGGCGATCGGTGTGCTGCGCGCGGCTGCCGAGGTCGGGCTCCGCGTACCCCAGGACCTGTCGATCGTGGGCTTCGACGACGTGCCGCAGGCGTCCACCACGACGCCGCCGCTCACCACGGTGTCCCAGCCGCTCGCCGAGCTCGGGTCGCACGCGGTGCAGATGCTCCTGACCATGCTCCGTGGCGAACCGACCACGGACCACGTCCGGCTCCCCACGACCCTGCGCGTGCGTGCGAGCACGGGCCCCGCTCCGAGGTCGGCGTCCGGCCGCTGAGCACCGGCCGTCGTCAGCGGCGCAGGGTCTGCTTCGGGTACTCGCCGAACCGCGCAGCGTAGGCCGCCGAGAACCGGCCGAGGTGGGCGAACCCCCACCGTCGGGCGACGTCGCCGACGACACCGGACTGCGGGTCGAGCTCGAGCAGTTCGCCGCGCACCCGGTCGAGTCGGACCTCGCGCAGGTACGTCAGCGGCGACACGTCGAAGACCCGACGGAACGACTCCTGGACCGACCGCACACTCAAGCCCGCGACCTCGGACAGCTCCTGGACCGTGACGGGCTCGGCGGCATGCGCGTGGATGTACTCCACCGCGGCGCGCAGTCGGGCGTTCCGGGGCAGGCCGAGCACCGCGGGCAGGTCGTCGGCCTGCGGCGGGAAGGTGTCCAGGAACGCTGTGGCCGCCGACCACTTGGCCTCGTGCCAGGCGTCGGAGTCGGGCCCCTCGGCACGCAGGGCCCGGGACAGCGCGACGAGCGCACCCTGCCAGCGCACGGCGGTCTCCGGTTCCGGCATGCGGGTCGGGTCGAACCGCAGCGGCGTCGTCTCGACCTCCAGGTACTCGAACGCGACGCGGTGCACGTACTCCCGCCCGAAGTGCACCAACCGCTGGTCGTGGTCCTCGGCCGTGAACACGAATTCGTCCTCGGGTGGCAGGAGCACGGGGACGTCCCGGTGCAACTCCATCCGGACGTGCCCCGAGTCCAGGTGCGCGGTCCCGCTGGTGATCCACGTCACCACGTAGTCGGCACCGACGGGCACCGAGCCGCGCACGGCACCGCGGAGCTGCGAACGCCGGATGCTCACGTCGGAGTCCCCGACGGCCGTGTACCGGTACGAGAACTCGTCGTCGATGCGCCGGACGGACCACCGATCGGCGCCGTGGACGGCAGCGAGGTCGCGCTCAGCCGAGTCGGGGTCCCCGCCGGAGACCTCGAAACGGACCGGTTCACCGGCGCGGAGAGCGGACACCGGGGTCGGGAAGCGGTCAGCCACGGTGCCGCGCATCCGTCGTCGTCACCTGCGCCGTTCCACGCCCCGCGTTATGTGGATACGCTGGGTCGGTGACTGCGGCGTATCGTGATGCGGACGAGACCCGTGCAGAGGGGGCGTTGTCGTGAGCGATCTCGACCTGGACGCGGCCCTGACCCGGCTCGAGGCCGCGGTGTCCGAACTGCGCGGGCGCCTGCGCGACGAGCTCGGCGTCTCCGGCGGCGACCTGACGCTGCTGCAGTTCGTCTCGCGCGCCGAGGAAGCGGGCCGGACGGTTCGCGTGAAGGACCTGTCGAAGCACCTGGGGCTCACCGGCCCGGCGGTCACCGGGATGGTGGACCGCCTCGAGCACAGCGGACACCTCAGTCGTGTCCCGAACCCGGATGACGGCCGGAGCCGGCACATCGAGCTGACCGATGCTGCCCGCCGCGACTACGCGCGCGCGATGGACGGCACGAACAAGCACCTGCACGACCTGATGGCCTCCTTCTCAGAACGGGAGCGGGCCAGGTTCGTGCGGATCATCGACCGCATCGTCGCAGCCGTCGACCTCGGCGCACCGAGCCCCTGACGGCAGGGTACGGGCGGTCAGGACGACGCCCGGACGAATGTCCAGCATGCGCAGCTAGGTAAGATCCCTACGTATCTCCGCGTGCCCGACACCCGTCATCCCTTCACTGCGCCGGAGGTCAGACCGGACACGATCGAGCGACGGAACACGAGCACCAGGATGACGATCGGCACCGTCGCAGCGACGCTCGCGGCGAAGATCTGCGCGAACGGCACCGTGAACTGCGTCCCGAAGAGCGCGATGCCGACCGGGATCGTCCGGAACGAGTTCTCGCTGTTGAAGGTCAGCGCCATCAGGAACTCGCTCCACGAGGCCGTGAAGGTGAAGACGCCGACCGTGAACAGGCCCGGCTTCGCCATGGGCAGGATCACCGACAGCACGGTCCGCCACGCGCCGGCGCCGTCGATCTCGGACGCCTCCTCGATCGTCGACGGGATCCCCTGCAGGTAGTTCCGCATGATCCAGATGGCGAACGGCAGGTTGAACGCCACGTACGGCACGATCAGGCCCGGGTACGAGTTGAGCAGCCCCAGGTTGCGCTCGAGCAGGTACAGCGGCGTCAGCACCGCGATCGCCGGGAACACCGACAGCATGAGCAGCGAGGTCATGATCGCCGTGCGCCCCCGGATGAACCGGCCGGCCAGGGCGTACCCGGCGAGGAACGCCAGCGCGAGCACGATCACCGTGGTCGACACCGACACGATGACGCTGTTCACCATGTACTGGCCGAGCGCGTTGTCGCGGAAGGCCACCACGAAGTTGTCGAAGGTGAACGACCGCGGCCAGACGGTGGGCGGCGACTGCCCGATCTCGGACGCCGGCTTGAGCGACGTCGTGACGAGCCAGTAGAGCGGCAGCGCGGTGAGCACCGCGATGACGACACCGCTGACGTTGACGGTGTTGACCCACTTGCGCCATCCCTTGCGCACACGTTGACGGGGCATCAGTCGTCCCCTCCCTTCGCCTGGTTCCGGAACGCCCGGAGGAACAGCAGACACCCGGCCGCGACGATGACCGCGGTGGAGGTCGCGATCGCCGCGCCCGGTCCGATGTTGATGTCCTGGAAGAGCACCTTGTAGCCCATGATCGCGAGCGACTGGGTGGCGGTTCCCGGTCCGCCGTTCGTCAGCACGAACGGCAGGTCGAACACACCGAACGCCTGCAGGATGCGGAACAGCACCGCGATCGTCAGGGTCGGGGTGAGCTGCGGCAGCACGACGCGCCAGAACGTCTGCCAGGTGCTCGCGCCGTCGAGCTCGGCGGCCTCGTAGTGGTCCTCGGAGATCTGCACGAGCCCGGCAAGCAGGATGATCGCGACGAACGGCGTCGTCTTCCAGATGTCCGCGACCATGAGCCCGGTGATCGCGGGCACCGGTTCGCCGAGGATCACCGGGGCGTCCCCGAACAAGCCGAAGAACCACGTCGCGACGCCGTAGGTGCTGTCGTAGATGTACTTCCACAGCTGCGCGTTGACGATGGTGACGAGGGACCACGGGACGAGCATGAGCGCGAGCATCCAGCCGCGGGTGGCCCCGAGCCGCTCGAGCACCAGCGCGACGAGCATGCCGAGCACGAGCTCGACCGACACCGTCACCACCGTGTAGAGCACCGTGAAGCCGAGCGCCCGGTACCAGTCGGCGCTCTGCAGCAGGGCCGCGTAGTTGTCGAACCCGAACGACTGGATCGTGAAGCCCTCGTAGCCGACCTCGACGTCCGCGAAGCTCAGGACGACCGAGTACACGACCGGGAAGATCGTCACGGCGGCGACCACCAGGAGCGCCGGGGCTGCGAAGCCCCACGCGCCCCGCGCGCGGATGCGGTCGAGACGCGACCGCCCCGTCGGCCGGGGCGGCGGATCGACGCGACCCGTGCCTCCAGGCCGTGCCGGTCGTGTCGCCGTGCCGGCGCTCACAGCGCCGCTCCCTGCAGGGCGAGCGAGATGGCGGAGGCCATCGCGCTGGTGCCGCCGTCGACGGACGCCTGCCCGCCGAGGATGCTGTTGCCGTTCTGGTAGACGCCCTGCGAGACCTTCGGGTAGTAGGCCGTCGAGGTCGGGCGGGGCACGAGCGTGATGCCCGCTGCCGTGTCGTAGGTCGGGCGCTCCTGCCGCTTCGCGTCCGCACTGACGAGGCTCGCCGACCGAGCCGGCAGGACCCCGCCCTCGCGGGTCAGGAACTGCTGCGCGGGCTCGCTCGACATCCAGCGCGCGAAGGTCAGCGCCGCCGCGGGTTCCTGGGTGTGCGGGTTGATGTAGTTCCCCCACCCCCCGATCGTCGAGTGGTGCTCGTCCATGCCGTCGAACGTCGGCCGGGCGGCGAGACCCACCTTGCCGGCGACCTGGCTGTCCGGGCCGTTCGCGATCCCCCAGGCGTACGACCAGTTGCGGAGGAAGGCCGCACGGCCGCCGGAGAAGGCGTCGTTGGTGTCCTGCTCCTGGTACGTCAGGGTGGCCCGTGGAGACGCTCCGGACGTGACCAGCGACCGCATGAACTCGAACGCGCGCTTGGTCTCGGAACTCGTGGTCTCGGGCTTCGTGAGGTCGTCGTTGAGCAGCGACCCGCCCGCGTCGGCGACGAACTCGGTGACGTTGCAGGTCAGCCCCTCGTACACGTCGCCCTGGAACGCGAACCCGTACGACACGTCGCCGGTGTCGACGAGCTTCGCGGCGGTCTCGCGCACTTCCTCCCACGACCCCGGAACCTGCAGGGAGTGCTTCGCGAGCAGGTCCTTCCGGTACAGGAAGAACGACTCGTCGATGTAGAGCGGGAACATGTAGTACGTGCCGTCGACGCTCGCCGCCAGCCGCAGGCCCTCGGGGAACTGGTCGAAGAAGTCCTCGCCGACGAGCTGGTTCACGGGGGTCGCGAGCTTGTTCTTCGCGAACTGCCCGGGCCAGGCGACGTCACCGAGGTAGACGTCCGGCGTGCTGCTGCCGGCCGCGATCTGGGTCGTCAGGCTGGTGCGGTTCGTGTCGGTGTCGCTCGGGGCACTGACGATCCGGACGCGGATGTTCGGGTGCTCCTTCTGGAACTCCGCGATGAGCCGGCGCCGCAGGTCACCGCCGTCCTTCGAGGCGACCTGACCGGCCCACCAGCTGATCGTCGCCTCGTCCTCGGGCGGTTCGGTGGGCCAGTCCTCGACCCGCGTGCGCTCGGGTCGGGTGGAGCAGCCGGCGAGCAGCAGCACCCCCGCTCCCCCGAGCATGAACGTCCTCCGGTCGATTGCCATCCGTCCTCCTCGACGTGTGGTGCTGCGAACCTGTACGTCCACACAACCAGGCGGAGCCTGGTCTGTCCGCCAGGCGGTGCCGGCGGCGAGGAGCGGAGCCGAGTCTCGGGTCCGCGGACATTCCACGGGGACACGACGGCGCATCCCGTCCGGCCAGCCGAGACTCGGCTCACCATCCGGCGGCCTGGAGGCGCGTGGCGGGGCCGCCCCGTGCCTCCAGGCCGGCAGGGGGTCAGGCGGGGGCGGGGGCCGTCGAGTCGGCCAGGTGCAGAGCGCACGGGATGAGCGTGTGCGTGCGCTCGGTGCTGCCGCCCTCCAGGCGATCGACCAGCGACTCGACCGCCAGGCGGCCGAGCTCCGGGCCGGGGGCGTTCAGCGTCGTGAGCACCGGTTCGGTCGCGGCGCCGGCGCCGTCGGAGGACACGATCGCGATGACGGAGACGTCCGCGGGGACCCGGCGCCCGCCGGCCCGCAACCCGCTGACGAGCCCGAAGTTCGAGTCGTCCTTCATGATGATCGCGGCCGTGACGTCGGGGTCGCGCACCAGCAGGTCCGCCGCCGCACGGCGCCCGCCCTCGGCGGAGGCACCGGCGGCGACCACGGTGCCGATCAGGCCGCGGCGCTCGATGCCGGCGTGGAACGCCGCCTCGGAGCGGACCTTCGGCCCGTAGTCGGCCATGGTGGTGCCGTCGAGGTCCTCGACCACGAGCCCGATCCGACGGTGCCCGAGCCCGGTGAGGTGGTCGAGGGCATCCTCGACGGTGCGCTCGAAGTCGATGTCGACGTACGAGATGCCCGAGGGGTCGGCGGTGCGGCCGATCGCGACGAACGGGACCTCGAGCTCGGCCAGCCGGGCGATCCGGGGGTCGTGCATCGTGACCTCCATCACCACGACCCCGTCGGCGAGACCGCCCGAGATGAGGTCCTGCACGTCGTCCGCCGTCGTCACCGCCGGCCAGAGCACCAGGTGGTACCCGAGCTCCGAGGCGCGGCTCGCGGCACTCGTGAAGAACTGCAGCGCGGTCTGGCCGAGTCGGTGCTCGAGCACCGGGAACACGAGCGCGAGGATCCGGGTACGGCGCGATGCCAGCGCCCGGGCGACCACGTTGTTCCGGTAGCCCAGCTCGCGCATCGCCGCCGTGACCCGGGCACGGGTGTCGGCGGACACGCGCTTGTTGCCGTTCACGACGAAGGACACCGTCGCGATCGAGACGCCCGCCCGGTCGGCGACCTGCTGCATCGTCGCCATGCCGCCCCCTCACCCTGTCCCGCTCACTGTAGCGGGGACGGTGCCCGAAAAAGTTCGTCTAAGCGCTTTACCATCTAACCGCTTCGATGCTAGCTTCGACCCCACTCGGGACGCGACGGAGCGGTTCTGGTCCGGTCGTCCCCGATCCACGAGCGACACGTTCGACTCGTGTCCGGCAACCATCCAGAGAAGAGCGAAGCAATGAAGCCTCGACACCGCAGGACGCCTCAGGTCCTCAGCGCGGTCGCCATGCTGGCGGCCGTCCCCCTCGTCCTCGCCGGTTGTTCCGGTGGCTCGTCCGCGAGCTCCGGCGGCAAGGTGGACTCCATCACCGTGCTCGACTACTACAACCAGGGCAACGACAAGAAGGTCATCGGCGAGTACCTCGACAAGTGCGGGGCCGAGAACGACGTCACCATCAAGCGCAGTCTGGTGCCCGGCTCGTCGCTCATCCAGAAGGTCCTGCAGCAGGCGTCGTCGAAGACCCTGCCGGACGTCCTGATGCTCGACAACCCGGACCTGCAGCAGATCGCCGAGACCGGTGCGCTGTCGCCGCTGTCCGACTACGACATCTCGACCGACGGGTACGCAAAGGGCGTGCTGCAGGCCGGCACCTACGAGGACAAGGTGTACGGCCTCGCCCCCACCGTGAACACCATCGCGCTCTTCTACAACAAGAAGGTGCTGTCCGAGGCAGGTGTCACCCCGCCGAAGACGTGGGACGAGCTGCAGTCCGCCGCGGCGAAGCTGACGAAGGGCGACCAGTACGGGTTCGCCGTCGACGCCAACGCCACCTACGAGGGCACCTGGCAGTTCCTGCCGTTCATGTGGTCGAACGGCGGCGACGAGAAGGACATCGCGACCCCGGAGACCGAGGAAGCACTGTCGCTCTGGAAGGGCCTGGTCGACGACGGCTCGATGTCGAAGAGCGTCGTGAACTGGACCCAGGCCGACGTGAACGACCAGTTCATGGCCGGCAAGGCCGCGATGATGATCAACGGCCCGTGGCAGATCCCCGGCCTGAAGGAGTCGAAGGTCGACTACGGGATCGCCCAGATCCCCGTGCAGTCGGCCAGCGACAAGGCCGTGGCCCCGCTCGGTGGCGAGGTCTGGACCGTCCCGAACACCGGTGACAAGGCGAAGCAGGCCGTCGCGGCGAAGATCGTGGACTGCATGAACAGCGACGCGAACCAGCTCGCGATGGCGAAGCTGCGGTACACGATCCCCTCGAAGACCGACGTCGCGCAGCAGTTCGGCAAGGACGTCCCCGAGGAGCAGGTGTTCGTCGACCTCGTCGCCGATGCCCGCGCCCGCACGGGCGAGCTCGGTGCGGACTGGCCCAAGGCCGCGACGAAGATCTACACGGCCGTGCAGTCGGCGCTGACCGGGCAGGACTCGCCGGCCGACGCCCTGCAGAACGCGCAGTCGAGCAACTGAGCATGACGAGCACCGCGACCCCCGTCGCCCCACGGCGGGCCGCCGTGGACGGAGCACCCGCTCCGTCCCGGCGGCCCCGCCCGGGCCGCTCGCTGCGCTTCGAACGGATCGCGCAGCTGCTGTTCCTGCTGCCGGCCGTCCTGTTCCTGCTGCTGTTCTTCGGCTACCCGGTGGTCAAGAACATCGTCATGAGCTTCCAGGCGTACACGACATCGACGTTCTACACGGGCGAGGCCCCGTGGGTCGGCCTGGCGAACTACGCCTCGGTCGTCTCGTCACAGCTGTTCGGCACGGCGATGCTCAACACGGCGCTGTTCACGATCGGGTCGATCGTCGGCCAGTTCGTCCTCGGCCTGCTGCTCGCCCTGTTCTTCCGCCGGAACTTCCCGCTGTCCGGCCTCCTGCGCTCGCTGCTCCTGCTGCCCTGGCTGCTGCCGCTCATCGTCTCGAGCGCGGTCTGGAAGTGGATGCTCGACCAGGACTCGGGCGTCGTCAACCAGTTCCTCGGCACCTTCGGCATCCCGTCGGTCCCGTGGCTGACGAGCCCCGCCGTGGCGCTCATCACCGTCATCGCGGTGAACATCTGGATCGGGATCCCCTTCAACACCACGATCCTGTACGGCGGTCTGCAGGACATCCCCACCGAGCTGTACGAGGCAGCGGCGCTCGACGGCGCGACCGGGTGGAAGGCCTTCTGGGCGATCACCTGGCCGATGCTGCGACCGGTCGTGAGCGTCACGCTCGTGCTCGGCGTCGTCTACACGATCAAGGTGCTCGACATCATCCTCGGGTTGACGAACGGCGGTCCGGCGAACGCCACCCAGACCATCGCGACCCAGTCCTACGACCTGTCGTTCAAGCAGTTCGACTTCGGTCAGGGCGCCGCGCTGAGCAACATCCTCATCGTGATCTCCGCCCTGTTCGCGATCGTCTACCTCCGCCTCAACAGGAAGGCCGTCGATGACTGACGCAGCGCCGACCAACGACCTCCTCCGGACCCGCGCGGTGGTCACCCGCGGCACCCGGCGACCCGTCCGTCCCACGAGCGCGAAGCAGTGGGTGCTGTCCGGCGTCGGGATCCTGATCCTCGCCGTGATGCTGTTCCCCGTCTACTGGATGATCAACATCTCGCTGCAGCCGGCCGGTTCCGCGATCGAGGCCGCCTGGTTCCCGATCAACGCGCAGCTCGGCGGTTACGCGCAGGCGATCGCCGACCAGGGCGGCGCCCTGGTCACGAGCCTGGTGATCGCCCTGGGCAGCGTCGTCGTCAGCCTGCTCATCGCGACGCCGGCGTCCTACGCGCTCGCCCAGTTCAAGGTCAAGGGCATCAACGCGGTGCTGTTCGGCATCCTCATCTCGCAGATGATCCCCGGCATCGTCGTCGCGAACGCCCTGTACGCGGCGTACAACGACCTCGGTCTGCTCAACACCGTGCCGGGGCTGATCCTGGCCGACAGCACCGCCGGCGTGCCCTTCGCGATCCTGATCATGCGGGCGTTCATGCAGAACATCCCGCCGTCGATCATCGAGGCCGCGAAGGTCGACGGTGCCGGCAACTTCCGGGCCTTCCGCTCGGTCGTCGTGCCCATCAGTGCCAACGCCCTGATCACCGCCGGACTGTTCACGTTCCTGTTCACCTGGAGCGACTTCCTGTTCGCCCTGACCCTCACCACCACCGAGGACGTCCGGCCGATCACGCTCGGCATCTACAACTACATCGGCACCTTCACCGCCGACTGGTCGACCGTCATGGCCGCCGCGGTGATGGCCTCGATCCCCGCCATCGTGCTGCTGCTCGTGGCGCAGAAGTTCATCGCCGCCGGGGCCACCGGCGGCGCAGTCAAGTGACCGGGTCCCACCACCCCCGAAAGGCACACACCATGACCACCACCCCGCTCCGCATCACCGTCTGGGGCGAGAACGTCCACGAACAGGTCGAGCAGCACGTCGCCGAGCGGTACCCCGACGGCATGCACGGCGCGATCGCGGACGGCATCCGCGAGCACCTGCCCGAGGCCGTCGTCCGGACCGCCACCATGCAGGAGCCCGAGCACGGCCTCACCGACGAGGTCCTCGCGAACACCGACGTCCTCACCTGGTGGGGGCACGCAGCACACCAGGACGTCGACGACGCCGTGGTCGACCGGGTGCACCGGCACGTGCTCTCCGGCATGGGGCTGCTCGTCCTGCACTCCGGCCACTGGTCGAAGATCTTCGGCAAGCTGATGGGCACCACCTGCACCCTCCGCTGGCGCAGCGAGCACGACCAGGAACTCGTCTGGACCGTCAACCCGCAGCACCCGATCACCCGCGGGGTGCCGAACCCGATCGTCATCCCGGAGCAGGAGATGTACGGCGAGTACTTCGACGTCCCGACGCCCGACGAGCTGGTGTTCATCTCGGGCTTCACGGGCGGCGAGGTGTTCCGGAGCGGCATGACGTACCGCCGCGGCCTCGGGAAGATCTTCTACTTCTCCCCCGGTGACCAGGACTTCCCCGTGTACCACCACCCGGACGTCCGCCGCGTGATCGCGAACGGCGCCGAGTGGGCCCGGCCCGAGCGCGAACGGGAGATCCCGACGCTCCGCCGCTACGAGCTGGGCGAGTACTTCGACGGGCAGCACTACCGCGGTCCGTTCGACGACGCCGAGCCCGAGCCCGCCGAACCGACGGCCAGCCAGCCGGCTGCCGAGCGCGACGGGGCGCAGGCGTGAGCCCCCTCCGCGTCCTGCAGGTCGGCGCCGGCGGGATGGGGCGGGCCTGGCTCGCCACCGTCGCCGCCGACCCCGAGGTCGAGCTGGTCGGCATCGTCGACCTCGACCTCGACGCCGCCCGCGCCGGGGCCGAGCTCGCCGGCGACCCGTCGATCCCGGTCGGCACGGACCTGACGGTGTTGGCCGCCGAGACCGGTGCCGAGGCCGTCCTCGACATCACCGTGCCGGTCGCGCACCACCCGGTCACCCTGCAGGCGCTCCGAGCCGGGCTCCCCGTGCTCGGCGAGAAACCGGCCGCACAGACCGTCGCCGAGGCGCTGTCACTCGCCGCCGCCGCCGAGGCGACCGGCAAGCTGTTCATGGTGTCGCAGTCCCGTCGCTACAACGACCAGCTCGTCGCGTTCCGGCAGCACGTCCGCGACCTCGGCGCCGTGGGTGGGCTGAGCACCCGGTTCGCGAAGGCCCCGCACTTCGGTGGTTTCCGCGAGGAGATGGACGACGTCCTGCTGCTCGACATGGCCATCCACGCCTTCGACTCCGCCCGGTACGTGCTCGAACGCGACCCGGTGTCGGTGTACTGCGAATCGTGGAACCCCTCGTGGTCCTGGTACCGGGGCGATGCGGCGGCCGCAGCCGTCTTCACGTTCGAGGACGACGTCCGCTACGTCTACGACGGTTCGTGGTGCGCGCCGGGTGCCGAAACCTCGTGGAACGGCGACTGGCGTGCCTCCGGAGCGGCCGGTACGGCGCTCTGGGACGGCGACCACGACCCGTCGAGCGACCTCGACGGCACACCGGGGTCCCCGACAGCGGCGCCGTCGGTCGGGCACGAGATCGCCGGGTCGCTGGCGTCCTTCGTCCGGGCGGTCCGCTCGGGCGAGGCGCCGGACGGCGAGGTGCACGGCAACGTGATGAGCCTGACCATGGTCGACGCGGCCATCACCTCGGCCCGCAGCGGCCGCCGCGTCGTCATCGACGAGGTGCTCGAACAGGCGCACCGGGACGCGCTGACCGCCGAGCAGGACGACGCAATCCGCGACCGCCTGGCCGGGTGGGAGTCGGTCCGCGGCGCCCTGCGCGAGCGGCTCCCCGCTTCGTGATCAGCGACGGTCCGGTCGCGCACCGCGACCCGACCGTTCCTGCTCACCGTGTGCGGTACGACGCACCCTGAGCAGGCCTGGAGGCCCGTGGCGACGCCGCCACGGGCCTCCAGGCCTGCGTTCTGCGGCGATCCGGGCCCCGGCGCGCCCGGTTGGGACGCCGCCGGTTACGGTGTCCGGGTGCACGGACAACGGTCGTCGGACAGTGACACGGCGGCGGAGCCGGTCGTGCTCGTCGCGGCAGACCCGCGCCGGCGGACCGGCCGGACGCCCTGGCGACTCGTCCTGGTCGGCGTCGTGCTCGCCGCGGTCGTCGGCGGCGCCGCGGTCGCGACCGCCGGCACCCTGGTGGCGCAGCGCATCGCGGAGTCGTTCGCCGTCCGTGACGCGACCAGCGACACCGCGGCGCTCGCACGCGTCGTGGTCGAACCCGCACTGCTCGACGCGGTCGCCGACCCGTTGCGGCCGGCCGTCGACCGGGCTGCCGCACGGACGCGCCTGGACGACGCGGTGGCCGGTGAGCTGCGCGCCGGATCGGCCGTCCGGATGAAGCTCTGGGCTGCCGACGGCACGGTGCTCTGGTCGGACGAACGTCGACTGGTCGGCGAGCGCTTCCCGCTGTCCGACGAGGACCTGGAGGCGCTGGAGTCGGACCGCTCCGACGCCGAGGTGTCGGACCTGACCGAGCCGGAGAACCGCTACGAGCGCGGGCACGGGCCGCTGCTCGAGGCGTACCAGGCGGTGCACACGCCGTCCGGCGAGGCGCTGCTGTTCGAGGCGTACCAGCCGTACGACCAGGTGCTCGCGCGCGCCGCGGACCTGCGGCGGTCGTTCGCCGTCCTGGCGTTCGGCACGGTGGCCGTGGTGCTCGCGCTCCTGGTGCCGCTGCTGCTCGGGTTGCTGCTGCGGATCCGTTCCGGGCAGCGCCTGCGGGAGCGGCTGCTCGGTCGCGCACTCGACGCCGAGGCCGCGGAACGCCGACGGATGGCCGCCGAACTGCACGACGGACCGGTGCAGGACGTCGCCGGACTCGCGCTGTCCCTCGGTGCCGATCCCGCCACGCGCGACGCCGCCACGGTGCTCCGGGGTGCGGTGTCGTCGCTGCGGACCTCGATGGCGACGATCCGGCCAGCGGCTCCGACGCCCGAGGGACTCGGTGCCGCCCTCGACGACGTCTGTGCCCGCGCGCGTGCTGCGGGGCTCGCGACCACCGTGCGGGTGCCGGACGTCGTCGAAGCGTCCTCCGCAGCGCTGCTCGCGGTCGTGCGCTTCGTCCGTGAGGCCGTCTGGAACGTCGTCAAGCACGCCGAAGCGACCCGGGTGGACGTCACGGTGACGCAGGCCGGCGGCTCGGTCCGGGTGGTCGTGCACGACGACGGGGCGGGCTTCGACCCCGCCGTGGTCGTCGAGGGCGGCCGCACCGGACACCTCGGCACCACCTTGCTGCGCGAGGTCGCCGAGGACACCGGCGGGTCCCTGCTGCTCCGGACCGCGCCGGGTGCCGGCACCACCTGGGACCTCGAGGTCCCCGTCGACGCGGAGGCCCTGCGTTGAGGGTCCTGCTGGTCGACGACCACGCGCTGGTCCGGAGCGGGCTGCGCGCGGTGCTCGGGACGACGGACGACTGCGAGGTCGTCGGCGAGGCAGCCACCGGCGAAGCAGCGGTGTCGCTCGTGCCGACGCTCCAGCCCGACGTCGTCGTGATGGACCTGTCGATGCCCGGTGCGGGCGGCGTGGAGGCGACCCGGCAGGTGCGGGCGCTCCTGCCGTCGGTCCGGGTCCTCGTCGTCACGACGTTCTCGGACGACCACCGGGTGCGGGCCGCGTTGGCGGCCGGCGCGACGGGCTACCTGCTCAAGGACGCCGCGCCCGACGACGTGGTCGCGGCGGTCCGTGCCGCAGCGCGCGACGAGACGCCGATCGACCCCCGGGTGGCCCGGGCGCTCTTGCCCGGAGCAGCCGCCGGAGCCGCGGTGGACCGGGATCCGGAGCTCCCACCCCGTGAACGGGACGTGCTCGTCCGGATCGCCCGAGGCATGTCGAACCGGCAGATCGGCGCGGAGCTCGGCATCGCGGAGCGGACCGTGAAGGTGCACGTCGGCTCGCTGTTCCGGCGCATCGGCGTCGCGGACCGCACGAGCGCGGCACTGTGGGCGCGCGACCACGGGTGGTGAACGGGCACTGCTGAAGCGGCACTGCTGAACGGGCACTGCTGACGGGTACTAGTACCAAGGTCCGATGGTGCGGAGTCGGGCCGGCGGCGACGATCGTCGTACCGGCCAGACAGGCCCACCAGGAGGAACCCATGCACACCCAGCGCTCACGCAGGATCGGCAGCGGCATCGTCGCCGCGATCGCCCTCGGCACCGTCGCCGCCGCTGCCCTCGTCGGGGTCTCCCCCGCGAACGCGTCCGGCAAGACCTCGACCGGTGGCGACTACGCCGTCACCGTGAACGGCGTCACGGCGAACCCCGCTCAGGGCAAGGAACTCAAGGTGCGCGACACCGCGGTCGCCGGCACGATCGCGGTACGGGGCAAGCACAACGGCTTCGACATCCGGATCGCCGACCTCGGCGTGTACGACTACACGCTGACCGGCGCTGCCGACACCCAGCGGATGGTGACGAAGCCGACCGTGGTGTTCGCGTCGAAGGTCCCGTCCCTCACTGCCGCGCAGCTCGCCAGCACGAAGCTGTCGTCGCTCGAGGTCAAGGACGACACCCTCGTCGCGATCTTCTCGACGGGTGCCGGGAAGCTCAAGATCCAGGCGAAGGACGGCGCCCAGGGCGGCGTCTTCCAGATGGAGACGGAGTTCGCGGGACCGGTGACCTTCACCCACACCCTCGGGGCGGGACTGTTCTACTTCACGAACCCGTACACCGGCAAGATCAACTTCGGCGACGGCACGGCCGCGGTGTCGTCGGGCAGCGGTGCCCACCAGATGCTCCTCGGCAAGGACAGCCCGCAGGTCGCCACGAAGACCTCGCAGACCACGACCACCACCACGTGGACGGTCCAGCCCGGCGGACGTCTGGGCGGGGTGCTCGGCGAGGACGCCGTCGAACTGTCGCAGGGTGCGACGAACTGCACCAGCGACTGCCAGGCGCAGAACCAGATCCGCGGGTCGCTCCCGGTCCCGCCGGACCCGGTGGACCCGACGCCGCTGACGGTCACGCGGACCGTGTGAGCGCATGACGGACAGGAGGCCCGTGGCGACACCGCCACGGGCCTCCTGTCCGTCCGTGCGCACGATCAGCGCGGGATGACCGAGAACAGGAACTTCTTGCGGACCATGTACCAGGCCAGCAGGATCAGCGCCGTGTGCACCACGAACCCGATCCAGAAGTCGCCCCACGGCACTCCGGGGATCGACGCGATCGCCAGGGCGAAGAACACCTGCCAGACGAAGACGTACAGGCTCGCCTGCCCGAGCGGGATCCAGAGCCAGCCGATGGCGGCGGCGATGGGCTTCCAGAACACGGTGAGGATCGCGTAGGACACGATCGCGAAGAACGCGATGTCCACCAGGCGGCCCCACTGCAGGTCCACCCGCTGGTACGCCGTGTTGTACAGCGACTCGTACATCTCCGCCGGGAACGGCACCGGGGTGAACCCGTAGTGGTCGCCCGCCCAGACGTAGACCAGGAACGCCGCGTACCCGCCGACGGCGATGCCGACCAGGACCTTGCCGAGGCGCCCGGTGAGCGCACCGACGATCTGCCGTCGGTAGTAGCCGAGCACGAGCCCGTGGGTGAACACGACCTGCCAGGTGAGCAGGGGGAAGACCGCTTCGAACTGCGAGTTCAGCGGACGGAAGTCGGGGTGGAGCGCCTGGAACACGTACAGCGCCCAGCTGGCGGCGAGGAGCGCCCACCAGAACCCGCGGCGGATCACCCAGATGAACACCGGGATGAACAGGCTCAGCACCACGAACAGGCCCATGATGTTGAACGGCCACGGCCCCATCTCGAGCAGCAGGAACTGGCGGATCGCGTACCAGGGCGGCGGGTAGGCGAGCAGCTGCATCGCGTTCGGGTACAGGTCGTAGACCCGGCCCTCGGCCTCGACGCCGCCGGTGCCCGTCCCGCGGTCGGTGAACGTGGTGATGGCGTCGGTGTTCAGGAACGGGACGAAGCTCAGCGCGAAGACCACCAGGATCACCACGAGCGTGACGACGTACTGCTTGCGCGCGCGCTTCCACGCCCCGATGGCCGCCGCCCACTCGCCGAACTTCTTCACGGCGAACGGGTACGTCATGCCGAGGACCATGCCGGACAGGAACACGAACATCTCGGCGCCGGTGATCGCCCCGACGGCGTGCAGCGTGAGGTACGAGTACGGCCCGCCGATCTCGATGTGGGTGATCACCACGGCGAGGATGATGAACCCGCGGAACAGATCGAGCCGCAGGTCACGGCCGGGCTTGCCGTCGTCGGGGTATCGCCAGCTCGGCAGGAGCCGCCCGAACACCCCGCTCAGCAGGAACACGATCGCCAACCCGGCGGCCAGCCAGACGATCCACGCCATCTGGTCGCCGCCGGTCTCGTACTCCTGCGAGATCGCGGCGTTGCCCTGCTGCACGGTCACGCGGTCGGTGACCGGTCCGAAGGCGAAGTCGCCGGACCGCTCGAGGTCGGCGCGGAAGGACTCCGCGACGGCCGGGTCCGCGGTGAGTCGCCAGTCGGCCACGCGGTTGCCGGCCTCGGGCTCGCGTCGCTCCGCCTCGAGCACGGTCATGCCCCGGATCAGCGGACGCTCCTGCACGGCGGCGAGCACCTGCCGCCACCAGCTCCGCTTGACCTGGAGCTCGGCGTCGCCCTGCAGCTCACGGTTGTACAGGGCACCGGTGTCGAGCAGCATCGGACGGTCGTCGGCCACCGCGAACCGGTCGTAGAACGTGTCCGACTGCGGCTGGTCGTAGCCCCAGTCCTCGTCGAACCGCGACTCGACCTCACCGCTGCGGGTGAGCGGCACGGCGCGACCGGCGGCCTCGGTCGGGTCGCCCTTGCCGTACGAGAACATCGAGAGCCCGACCCAGTCGACGGCCTCGGCCCCCGGCCAGTACGGCCCGTACGGGTCGTCGGCACCGGTGAGCTGTCCGTCGCCGTTCGTGTCCGCCTTCGCGACGTCGACCGGGGACAGGTTCCGCAGCCGCCCGGCGGACTCGCCGAACGGGTAGCCGGCGCCGTACCCCGGCGACCAGACCATGAGCGCGTCCGACGTGCCCGCGTGCACGGTCGTGGAGAGCGCCCGGAACACCCGGACGAACTCCGTGGGCTGCTGGCCCCAGCGGACCCACGTGCCGTTCATCTGCGGTGCGAACCGCACGAGCACCTGGGTGTCGTACTGGTCGTGCAGGTCCTCGAACACGGTGTTGACGGCACGGGTGTCCGCGGTGTCGAGCGACCCGAGTGCGCGATCGGGTTCGAGGCTCACCACGAGCACCGCACCCTGGGTCGCCGCCGCACGCGCCGAGCGGAGGAGCTCCTGCTTCGCCGTGCGGTCGAGCGGGTAGTCGACGGACACCCCGTACATCGACGGCGTCGCGCCGAGCCGCCCCGCGTACCCCTCGGGCGAGTCGCTCGCCCAGTCGAGGTCGGGGCCGAACCACGTCGACCCCTCGGCCGGCTGCACGGCGGCCGCCGGGTGCACGGACGCAGCCGACGCCGGCAGCGCACCACCGAGCAGGAGTGTGGCGAACGTGACGAGGAGGGCGACCGCGCGGGCCACGGGCTTCTTCACCGCTCGCACGCAAGGGTCCAGACGTTGTGGCCGGGCTCGTGCCGGTGCTCCAACCGGTCGAGCGCAGCGATGGCGAGCGCGAGGCCCCGGCCGCTCTCCTGCTCGACGTCGGCCATGGTGACGGCGCTCAGGTCGATGTCGACGGGGAGTCCGTTGTCGGTGAGGACCGCCGTCAGTTCGCGGTCGGTCGCCTCGAGCCGCACCGTGTAGCGGCGACCGGTCTGCCGGTCGGTGCGCACGGTGTGCTCGACGATGTTCGCGGCGACCTCGGCGAGCGCGGTCTCGAGCGCGAAACGGATCCGCACGTCGTCGATGCCCAGGCCGTCCCACCACGCGGCGAAGCGGTCCTGGACGACGTCGAGCGACTCGGGCACGGCCGCGACCTCGAACGTGGTGACGGTGCTCACAGTGGCCCTCCGGCGGTGCTCGACTCGTGTTCGGACTGGGCTGGCGTGGCCGGTCCGCGGTACCGGACGGCCCGGATCACGATGCTGAAGATGAACAGGTCGAAGACGACCCACGCGGTGTTCACGAGCGGCGCGATCCCCTCGGCCTGGCCGGTCAGGTAACGGATGCCGATCATGACCAGGGCGGCGACCAGGGCGCCCATCGCGTAGAGCTGGGGCTTGACCAGGTCCCACCGCGGCTTCTGCTCGGTCTCGTCCCGCACCTTCGGGGTGACACGGAACCCGAGCGGCTTGCCGCGGAAGACGTTCTCGAAGGCGCTGGTCACCGACTCGATCCACACGGGGAACAGCGCGAGCGAGTACTGCTGACCGCGCCAGGTCGGTCTGCCGGCGGCCACCACCCAGAACAGCAGCTGGTTCAGGACCAGGAACGGGATGAGCCGGGCGAAGAAGTCGACGCTGTAGGCCTGCACGGGGACGACCCCGAACGACAGGCAGAGCACCGGGGCGGCGATGTAGACGATCGCGGCGAACCCCGACAGGTAGCTCCACATCGTCGAGAAGTACATGAGCCGCTGCCCCCACGACAGCCCCTTCTGCACCAGGGGGTTCTCGCGGAAGAACACCTGCATGGTGCCCTGCGCCCAACGGAGCCGCTGCACGAGCATCGTCGGCAGGTCCTCGGGGGCCAGGCCCTTCGCGAGGATCTCGTCGTGGTACGCCGACTTCCAGCCGAGGCCGTGCAGGCGCATCGCCGTGGCCATGTCCTCGGTCACCGAGATCGTCGCCAGCGGCATGATCGGCTGCGCCTCGTCGTCGCGGTTGACGTCGAGGGCACGGGCGAGCACGGCGATCGACTCGATGGCGGCGACCGGCGAGGCCTCACGCCGGCCGAGCACGTCGAGCGCGGCGTCGTCGAGACCGGCGAAGGTGTTCGCGTCGGTGGACATCGCCGCGAGTTCCTGCAGGTCGTTCCGCACCGACTCGAGGTCGGCGGCGGCGAACCGGAACGCGATGGCGTCGATCCCGCGCTGGAACGCGTACGTCACGTCCCCGAGGGGTTCACCGGCGCGCACCTGCTCGCGAGCCTGGTCGACGACGAGCTCGGCGTCGTCCAGCGCGGCGAGCACGCGCGGGTCGGTCTCGGTCTCCCTGGAACGGGCGAGGAGCTTGCGGGACGTCGCGAGGGTGCGCTGCACGGACGCCTCGACCTCGGCCACGTAGCGCGAGATGCCGAGCTGCATGAGCGCTTCGCGACGCAGGATCGCGTTCGACCCGCAGAAGAACGCGGCGTTCCAGCCGTCCTTCGACTGCTGGATCGGGCCGTAGAACAGCGGTGCCTGGCTGCCGAGGGGATCCGACTCCGGTACGTTCTCGAACCACTGCGGGGTCTGCACGAGCGCCATCCTCGGGTCCTTGAAGTAGCCGAGCGTGCGGTCGAGGATCGCCGGGTCCGGCACCTGGTCGGCGTCGAGGATCAGCAGGAACTCGCCCTGGGTCGCGAGCAGGGCGTTGTTGAGGTTGCCGGCCTTGGCGTGCCGGGGCCGGTCGACCCAGTCGGCGCCGCGCGTGATGACGCCGATGCCGAGCGCCTCGGCCGCTGCACGCATCTCGGGGCGGTTGCCGTCGTCGAGGATCCAGGTGGTGTGCGGGTGGGAGATCGCCTTGGCCGCCCTGGCGGTGCGCTCGACCAGGTCGATCGGCTCGTTGTAGGTGGTGATGAAGACGTCCACGGTGACGTCGGTGGACGGTTTCGCCGGTGGTTCGCCGCGCTCCCGGAGCCGCCAGGCCCCGAGGGCGAAGAGCAGGGAGTCGATGACGCTGTAGGTCTCGGCGAGGATCAGCGGCACCGCGATCCACCACGAGTGCCAGTTCACCGAGGCCGCCCAGCGCCACACGATGTAGTTGACACCGGCGAGGGACGCCAGGAGCGCCACCGTGCGCACGGTCACCAGGCGTCGGCGGGCGGTGCCGGTGGTGAGCCGGCGGCGGTCCTGTCGGCTGACGTCGAGCGCGGTCACCGGGTCGCCCCGTTCGTGGTGCCGCCGCACGTGCTGCGTCGCAAGCATGCCTCCTGATCCGCGCGGGCCCCGGCCGCTGCGCACGCCCGGGTGTGGTTGCGTCCGGCAGCTGGCCCAGGGGCCACCGTGCCGGTCGTCCGCTCTGGTCCTCGGGCACGACCTCGGCGTGACGACCTGTCTACCGCACCGGTGGCGACTCTGTCAGGCTGCGCACCCGATCTGGGGACAGCATCGGCGTCAGAACGCGGCGGCGAACCCCAGGTCATCCGCCAGGCGCACGATGACCTGGTCGAAGTAGGCGGCCGGGTCGGACACGGAACCGACGAAGTGGCCGAAGAGCTCGAACGAGATGGTCCCGAACACCGTCGTCCAGGCCATCAGGGTGCGGACCAGGACCTCGTCGGGCAGGGCGATGCCGAACGAGCGCAGGGTGGCGACCGCGTCCGCGACGGCGGGACCGGCCACCCCGGGAGCCGCCGTGGGAGCGGTGGGCGACCCGGGCCTCCCGGCCGCCTCCGGCGTCGACGTGACGGACGAGCCCGACGCACCAGGCGCACCGGAGCCGACGGCGTCCGCGACCACGCGCACCAGCGCCAACGTCGTCCGCGTCGCGGGCACGACGGTCTCGCGCGGTGCCGCGTAGCCGGGCACGGGTGAGCCGAACAGCAGCGCGAAGTCCCCCGGGTGCGCGATCGACCAGTCCCGGACCGCCCGGCACATCGCCACCCAGCGCGCACCGGGAGCCGGTCCGGCCGCGGCACCGGCGGCCTCGACCGCGGCGCCGAGCTCGTCGTAGTCGGTGATGAGCAGGGCCGTCAGCAGGTCGTCGCGGCTCGGGAAGTACCGGTACACGGCCGACGAGACCAACCCGACGTCACGGGCGACGGCACGCAGGCTGAGGGCGGCCGGACCCTCGTCGGTCAGGCGGGTGCGCGCCGCGGCCAGGATGTCTGCGGTGACCGTCTGCCGTGCGAGTACTCGTGCGGTGGGTGCCATCCGACGATCCTGGCACGGGAGAGCAGTGCACACAAAGGAGAGCACTGCTCTTGCTTTCTCGAAGCCAAAGCGTCATGCTCGACCCCGAGAGCAGTGCTCTCGCATCGACCAGGAAGCGATCGACCAAGACGCGATCGACCAGGAAGCAGGAGACCATGACCCACCACCTCGTCGTCGGCGCCGGCCCCGTCGGCCGGCACGTCGCGGAGCTGTTGACCGTCCGGGGCGACCGCGCCACCGTCGTCTCCCGCTCCGGTCGCAGCACGGGCATCGCCGGTGTCGAGCACCTCGCGCTCGACGCGTCCGATTCCGACGCGCTCTCCCGCGCCACCGAGGGAGCAGCCGTCCTCTACAACTGCGCGAACCCCGGCGACTACACGCAGTGGGAGCACACCTGGCCCCCGCTCGCCGCAGCACTGCTCACCGCGGCCGAACGCACCGGGGCGACCTACGCCATCACCGGGAACCTGTACCCGTACGGCCCGGTCGACGGGCCGATGCACGAGGGACTGCCGGACGCCGCCACCGACCACAAGGGAGTGCTCCGCGCCACCATGTGGGCCGACGCCCTCGCCGCGCACGACGCCGGCCGTGTCCGCGCCGTCGAGGTCCGCGCCTCGGACTACCTCGGCCCCGGGATCGGCGCGAACGGGCACGTCACGCGCGTGCTGCCGGCGGCGCTGCGGGGCCGGGCGGTGTCGATGGTCGGTCGCACGGACCTGCCGCACACCTTCACCGACGTGCTCGACGTCGCCCGGACCCTCGTCGCCGCCGCCGAGGACCAGGGCGCCCACGGCCGCACGTGGACGGTGCCGAGCAACGCACCGCGGACGCAGCGCCGGGCCCTCACCGACGTCCTCGCGGCGGCGGGGAAGCCCGCGGTGCCGGTGCACCGGATGCCCGCGGCCCTGTTCCGCGTCGGCGGGCTCGTGTCGCCGATGATGCGCGAGCTGGCCGACCTGACCTACCAGTGGACCGCGCCGTACGTGGTCGACGACCGCGAGAGCCGGGCGCACTTCGGGATCGAACCGACCCCGTGGGACGAGGTGTGCCGCCGGACGGCCGCCGGCGCAGCCTGAACCGCCGCCGCCGCCGCCGCGACATCGCCGCGACACCGCCTGGACCGCCGCCGCCGCACACGGAAGGGGGTGGGACGCGCCGTTGCGTCCCACCCCCTTCCGCCTCGCACCGCCGGTCAGATCACCAGCAGCCTCGAGTACTGCGCCGCGTCGAGCTGCCGGGCAGCTCCACCCGCGGCGGGGACCTTCCACAGCCCGACCGAGGGGCCGCTGTCGATGGAGACGAACACGTCCCCGTCGGCGGAGGCAGCACCCAGGTGCTCGCCACGCGACCCGGCGGTCAGCCCGGTCACCGGCACGGTGGACGTGCCGCCGCTGCCCACCACGAGCTTGTCCGGGATGCCGCGGTCGATCGTGCACCCGCCCGGCCGGTACTCCGACGGGGCGGGGCAGAACTGCGCCGACTGCAGGAGCGAGAAGCCGTCGGCGTTCGCGGCGGCGTACTCGAACGCGTACCGCGGTTCGATCTGCGTCAGTCGGGTCGCCCCGGGCTCGAGCTGGTACCAGACCCACGACCCGGCGCCACCGGTCGATCGGATGTCGACGTAGACGTTGCCGTGCGAGTCGGCGAGCACGCCGGCGGGGTAGCCGACGACCGTGCCGATCGGCCCGGTGAACGTGCGGGGCGCGATGCCGGTGCCCTTGACGTACGGCTGGCTGACCGTTCCGCCGAGCACGACGACCTTGCCGTCCGGGGTGACCGTCCAGAAACGCTGATCGCTCCCGACGGCCTTGCCACCCAGGTCCAGCACGACCTTCGGGGTCGAGGTGCCGACGGACAGCTTCTGCACCGCACCGCTCACCGAGTCCACCCAGTACAGGTTGCCCTCGGCGTCGGAGCGCAGGTCCGGGGTCAGGTGCAGCCCGGACGCGATGATCGAGATCCCGCCACCGTCTGCCGGGTGCAGCAGGATCTCGGTGCCGTCCGCCGACGGGGTGAAGACGTCACCGTCGGCGTTCGCGGCGAAGCCCTCGCCGTCCGTCGCGACCACGGTCTTCGCACCGCCGCCGGAATCCGCGAACCGCACGACGTCACCGTTGCCGTCGAGCGCGAACAGCGACTGCGTTGCCTCCGGCTCGGGCACCGACGGTGACGTCCAGCGCAGCGTGATCGTGCGGCCGGTCCCCCGGTGGCCGAGGGCACGCACCGAGAAGCGGTACGTGGTGGCGGGCGAGAGCTCGTCGAACCGGTCGGAGCGGGCGCGCGGGTGGAGTCGGTCGACCTGGCGGTCGTGCCGGTTCGCGACGGCGGCGACGGCGACCTTCCAGCCCGTCACCTTCGCGCCGTGCTTCGGACCGCGCCACGTCAGCGTGGCACTGTCCGCGTCGCCGGTGACGCGGACGGCGGTCGGTGCTCCCGGCACCGACGGAGAGGTGTGCGCCGTCGCCGGCACCGCGCCTCCGAAGACGAGCGCCGCGGCGGCGACCGCGGTGATGAGTGCTCGGTACACGATGGTTCCCCTGCCTTCTCCGCGGCTCCCTGCGTCACGGCTCCGGTCATCACAGCACCGTGCGGACTCCGGGGGAACGCCTGCGGGAGGGATCTGCGGTTCCCCGCACCGCAAGATGCCGCAGGCCCGGGACCCGCACTGACGACGGACGGGAGGCCCGGTTCCAGCTGGCACCGGGCCTCCCGTCAGAAGAGGTCGCGTCGCAGACGCGCGCGTCTCAGTAGCGCGGCCTGCGCTCCGGACGGTCGTCGCGGTCACCGCGCGGGGCGCGGTCGTCCGAGCGGCGACCGCCACCACGGCGATCCGCACGGATCTCGATGAGCTTGCCGCTGATCCGGGTGTCGGTGAGGCGCTCGAGCACACCGGGGTCCATGTCGGCCGGCAGCTCGACGATCGAGAAGTCCGGACGGATCTGGATCGCACCGAAGTCGTCGCGGCGCAGGCCACCTTCGTTGGCCAGGGCACCGACGATCTGGCGCGGCTCGACGCGGTGACGACGGCCGACCTCGATGCGGTACGGGGACATCGGCTGCGAACGGCGCGGGCCGCGGTCGCCGCGGTCACCACGGTCGCGGTCGCCACCACGGTCGCCGCGGTCGCTGCGGCCGCCACGGTCGTCGCGGGCACCACGCTCGTCGCGCTCGCTGCGACGGGCGTCGCGCTCCATCTGGGTGCGGAGTGCGTCGTCGGCTGCGGTGAGGAGCAGCGGCGAGTCGCCCTGCGCCACGACGGCCAGGGCAGCGGCGACGTCGTCCGAGGGGACGTCGTGGTGCTCGACGTAGTGCGCGATGACGTCGCGGAAGGCGGCGATCCGGCCCTGGTCCTCGAGCGCCGCGGTGATGGCGTCGTCGAAGCGCGTCAGGCGGGTCTCGTTGACGTCGTCGATGGTCGGCAACTGCATCTGCGTGAGCGGCTGCTTGGTGTGACGCTCGATCGCGGACAGCAGGCGACGCTCGCGCGGGGTGACGAAGCTGATCGAGTCGCCCGAGCGGCCGGCGCGACCGGTCCGGCCGATGCGGTGCACGTAGGACTCGATGTCGACCGGGATGTCGAAGTTCACGACGTGCGTGATGCGGTCGACGTCGAGGCCACGGGCGGCGACGTCCGTCGCGACCAGGATGTCGAGCTTGCCCGACTTCAGCTGGTTGACCGTGCGCTCGCGCTGGGCCTGGGCCACGTCACCGCTGATCGCGTCGGCTGCGTACCCGCGGGCACGGAGCTTCTCGGCCAGGGTCTCGGTCTCGCTCTTGGTGCGGACGAAGATGATCATGCCCTCGAAGTCCTCGACCTCGAGGATGCGGGTGAGCGCGTCGACCTTCTGCGGGTACGAGACCATCAGGTAGCGCTGCGTGATGTTCGCGGCGGTCTTCGTCTTGGTCTTGACGGTGATCTCGGCCGGGTCGGTCAGGTACTGCTGCGAGATGCGGCGGATCTGCGCGGGCATGGTCGCCGAGAAGAGCGCGACCTGCTTGTCGTCGGGGGTGTCGGCGAGGATCGTCTCGACGTCCTCGGCGAAGCCCATCTTGAGCATCTCGTCGGCCTCGTCGAGCACCAGGTACTTGAGCTCGGACAGGTCGAGCGTGCCCTTCGCCAGGTGGTCCATGATGCGGCCGGGGGTACCGACGACGACGTCGACGCCGCGGCGCAGGGCGGACAGCTGCACGCCGTAGGCCTGGCCGCCGTAGACCGGCAGCACGTGCACGTTCTTCATGTGGGACGCGAACTGCTCGAACGCCTCGCACACCTGCAGGGCGAGCTCACGCGTCGGGGACAGCACGAGCGCCTGGGGCTTCTTGCTGCCGGACTCCATGCGGGACAGGATCGGCAGCGCGAAGGCCGCGGTCTTGCCGGTACCGGTCTGCGCCAGTCCGACGACGTCGCGCCCGGCGAGGAGCGTGGGGATGGTGGCTTCCTGGATGGCGGAAGGGGTCTCGTAGCCGATGTCCTTGACGGCCTTGAGCACAGCGTCGCTCAGGCCGAGACCGGCGAACGTCACCACGGGCCCGTCGTCGAGGGTCTCAGTGGTTGGGGTGGTGTCCGTGCTCATACCACCAACGGTATCTCGGATGCGCGCTCCGCAGGGACGGGAGGCCGGTGGCGATGCCGCCACGGGCCTCCCGTCCCTGCCCTCGGTCACCTCAGGAGCGCGTGGTGCCGATCCCCAGGACCGCGTCCGCCCGGTCGTTCAGTCGCGTCAGCATCTCGGCGAGCGAGCGCAGCTCGTCGGAGGCGAACTCCTCCGTCAGGTCGTCGAACACCTCGGCCCCGGCGGCGTCCAGCTCGTCGAGCAGCCGTCGTCCGGAGGGGGCGAGCGTGACGAGCGTGGCGCGGCCGTCCGCGGGGTCGGGCGACCCGATCAGGTGCTCGGCCTCGATCAGCGAGGCGACCCGGCGGCTGATCACCGGGCGTGACAGCCCCGTCGCGTCGGCGATCGCGGTCGCCCGGACCGGCCCGTGCCCGGCGACGGCTCGCAGGATCACGCGGGCCGTCGGGTCGAGGCCACCGCGGGACTCGATGAGCGAAGAGCGCAGGGTCTGCCGAACCCACAGCCGGTCGAGCTGGGATCGCAGGAGTCGCTCGGCGGTACGCCGGTCGTCGGTCACGCGCTCAGCGTAGCGGGCACATTTAGTTGCTTGCCGGAAGCAACAGATGTATCGTTGCGCGGTCTGCAAAGTTTCACAGCCAGAAAAAGGAGTTCGATGACCGCCACCGCACCCGTCCCGGTGCAGCACGGTCGGCACACCGCCGAGGCCCCCGCGGCCTCCGCGGGCGCCGGCCAGCAGCCGCTGATGACCCACCGTCAGATCCTCCTGGTGATCTACGGCCTGATGGCGGGCATGTTCCTGTCCTCGCTCGGCCAGACGGTGTTCGGCACGGCGATCCGCACGATCGGCGACGACCTGCACGGGCTCGACCAGCAGGCCTGGGTGACGACCGCCTACCTCATCACCTCGACGATCGCGACGCCGATCTACGGCAAGCTCTCCGACATCTTCGGCCGGCGCCCGCTGTACATCTTCGGCATCGTCGTCTTCATCCTCGGCGCCGTCCTGTCGTCGATGTCGACCTCGATGCTCATGCTCGCCGCCTTCCGCGCGGTGCAGGGCATCGGTGCCGGCGCGCTGATGTCGCTGCCGCTGGCGATCATGGGCGACATCCTCGCCCCGCGGGAGCGCGCCAAGTACCAGGGGTACTTCCTCGCCGTCTTCGGCATCTCGTCCGTCATCGGCCCGCTCATCGGCGGTCTGCTCGCCGGTTCCTCCGAGATCCTGTGGATCACGGGCTGGCGCTGGGTGCTCCTGATCAACGTGCCGATCGGTGTCGCGGCGCTCCTCATGGTCATCGTGTTCCTGCACCTGCCGAAGGTGCACGGCGCCGGCGACGCGAAGCCGAAGGTCGACTGGTGGGGCGCGACCGCCGTCATCGTCACCCTCGTGCCGCTCCTGCTCGTCGCGGAACAGGGCCGCATCTGGGGCTGGGGCTCCCCCGCCGCCATCGCCTGCTACGTCGTCGGTATCGTCGGCCTGATCGGTCTGCTGCTCATCGAGTCGAAGATGGGCGACGCGGCGATCATCCCGCTCAAGCTGTTCCGCTCGGGCACGTTCTCGATGGCGACCGTCATCGGGTTCCTGGTCGGCTTCGCGATGTTCGGCGCGATGCTCACCATCCCGCTCTACCTGCAGATCGTCGTCGGACTGACCCCGACCGAGTCCGGCTTCGCCACCCTGCCGCTCGTCGGTGGTCTCATGATCGCCTCGATCACCTCGGGTCAGATCGTCGCACGCGTCGGCCGGTACCGGATCTTCCCGGTCATCGGCACCGCGCTCGTCTCCGCCGGCTACGTCGTCCTGACCTTCATGACGATCGACAAGCCGCTCTGGTTCCTGATGATCGGCATGTTCCTCATCGGCCTCGGCCTCGGATCGGTCATGCAGTCGCTGACCCTGGCGTCGCAGGGTTCCGTCGAGGCCCGTGACATGGGCGTCGCCACGTCGTCCGCCACGTTCTTCCGTCAGATCGGTGGCACGCTCGGCACCGCCGTGCTGCTGTCCATCCTGTTCTCGGTGATGCCGGCGAACATCCTGACGGCCACGGCGAACCAGAAGGACCTCGGTCCGGCACTCGACGCCGCGCTCAACCCGACCGTCGCCAGCGCGAAGGCGAACCAGGGCGCCATGGACAAGATCTGGACGCCCGTCGTCACCCCGCTGACGAAGACCGTGCAGTCGCAGCTCGACGCGGCCTCGGCGAAGGCGGAGCAGGCCGCCGACGCCGCGGTCACCGAGCAGGTCACCGCGGCCGTGCAGCAGCAGGTCACCGCGGGTGCCGTGCCCGCCGCAGCAGCGCAGCGCGTCATCGACCAGCAGGTCGCCGCGGCCACGCCGGCCGCCGAGCAGTCCGCGCTCGAGCAGGTCGCCGACCAGGCGCACGCCAGCGTGCAGGGCGGCACCGTGTCCGTCGACTGGTCGAACGCCGACCAGCGCTCCTACTGGGTCGACGAGCTCACCCCGGAGCTGGCGAAGAAGATCGACGACGGCACCAGCACGAGCGACAGCGCCACCAGCACGAACGACACCTCGTTCCTGACCGGTGCCGACAGCCGCCTGACCCGGCCGTTCATGGCGGGCTTCAACGCCTCGTCCGTGACGATCTACTGGGTCGGTCTCGGCGTCATCCTGCTCGCGTTCGTGCTCACCTGGTTCTTCCGGGTGCCGCCGCTGCGCCAGCGTTCCGCGCTGCAGGAGCAGGCCGACATGTCCGCCGAGGCGCAGCTCGAGGCCGAGGCGGGTGCCGCAGCAGCCGAGGCCGGCTCGTTCACCGGACCGATGACCGGGTCCGTACCGACCGGATCGGGTTCGACCGGACAGGGTTCGACCGGATCCACGCCGACGCACCGTCGGTGACCGACCGGGGCGTCCGTCCGTGCCCCCTTTCCGGGCGGGCGCCCCTCCCACACACAGACACACCAACCACCAGGAGTCCACGTGATCACCACACCGGCAGTGGCTGCGGCAACGGAGCCGTGCACGCTGCGTGAACGGAAGAAGCAGCAGACCCGACAGGCACTGCACGACGCAGCGCTCACCCTGGTGTCGGCGCACGGGCTCGACGGCGTCACGGTCGAGCAGATCTGCGCCGACGCCGACGTCTCCCCCCGCACCTTCTTCAACTACTTCTCGTCGAAGGCCCACGCGGCGCTCGGGCTCGATTCCGTCGAGGTCCCGGAGCGTGCCGCGGCCCGGTTCGTCGAGGCCGACGGCGCCCTCGTCGACGACCTGTGCACCCTGGTCGCGGCGACCGTCCCGCTCTCGCAGGACCGCCGTCGCATGAAGGAGCTGCTCGTGCTCCGGCCGGAGATGTCCGCGATGGTGATGCGGTGGATGGCCGAGTCGCGCCAGTCCCTGCTCAGCGTCGTCGGCACCCGCACCGACACGCAGACCGCCCGCACCGCCGTGACCCTGGTGATGTCCGCGCTCAGCGAGGCGGCGCACCGCGAGACCGTGCGGAGCAACGACGAGCTCGCGGATCGGCTCCGTTCCGTCGTGCGCGAGATGGCGGCGCTCGTCTCCTGAGCCGCCGGCCGTTGGCTCGCCGTGTCGGATCGGGCGTACCGGGCAGGAACTTCCTGCCCGGTACGCCCGGTTCCGCTTTCCAGCGCACGCGCTCTGGGAAGGAACCGCGCGTCGTCGACGTGGCCGAAGACGGACGGGAGGCCCGTGGCGGCGCCGCCACGGGCCTCCCGTCCGTCAGGTGGTCAGCGTCAGACGACGGACCAGCCACCGTCGCTCGGCAGCACCGCGCCGTTGACGTTCGTCGAATCGTCGCTCAGCAGCCAGGTGATGGCGGCGGCGAGCTGCTCGGGCTGGGCGACCGGCGGGATGGTGGTCTGCATGATCGGACCGACGCGGCGGGCCGCGTACTCGCTGCGCATCGGTGCCTCGATGTTCGTGGCGACCGCACCCGGTGCCACGGCGTTCGCCCGGATGCCCTGCGGCCCGTGGAAGAACGCGACGCTCTTGGTGTACCCGGCGATGGCGTGCTTGGACGAGGTGTAGGCAGCGCCGGCGGCCGAGGCCTTCAAGGCGGCCTCGGACGCGACGTTCACGACCGACCCCTTGCCGGCGGCGATCATCAGGGGCAGCACGGCGCGGGTCAGGCGCATCGGGCCCGTGACGTTGACGCTGAAGACACGCTCCCAGGTGGCGTTGTCGACCTCGTCCGGCGGCAGGAACGCGTCCATGATGCCGGCGACGTTGGCGAGCCCGTCCACACGGTCGCCGGCGGCGGCGATGAGTGCGTCGATGGTCTCGCTCGCGGCGACGTCGCCGACGACGGTCTCCACGGCGAAGCCCTCGAGCTCCGTGCGGAGCGCGTCGAGCCGCTCGGCCACGACGTCGGTCGCGATGACGCGGCCGCCCTCGTTCGCGATGCGCGTCGCCGTGGCGCGTCCGATGCCGGAACCCGCTCCGGTGACGATGATGGTCCTGCCGGTGAACCGTCCGGCGGTGGTGGTGTCGGTCATGTCGTCTCCTCGATGCGAGGCGCTCGCTGCGCCACTCCGGTTATAGCACTCAGTGCCGAAAGGTCTCCATGAGCTCGACGAACGACCGTCCGACGGGGCGCCCGCGCACCATCGACCCCGACGCCGTGTCCCTCGTCGCACTCCGGCTGTTCGACGACCAGGGCTTCGATGCCGTGTCGATGGACGACGTCGCCGCGGCGGCCGGGGTCAGTCGCCGGTCCCTCTTCCGGCTGTTCCCGAACAAGGCGGCGCTGGTGTGGGGAGGTCTCGACGAGTTCGCGGCACGGTTCCGCGAAGCCCTCCGGGCACGGCCGGCCGACGAGCCCTCGGCGGTCGCGCTCCGGGCGGCTTACCGGATCGGTGCGACGTTCCCGGACGACGCGGTCGAGGTCACCCGGCACCGACTCCGGGTCATCCGCGCGAACCCGTCGCTCGAGCACGTCGGCGCAGCCACGGTCACGGCCCTGACCGACGAGATCCTGCGGTACGTGGCCGAGCGAGACGGGGGCACCGCCGACGACCTCGCCGCCGCCGTGCGCGCCCACACGCTGGCCGCCGCCGCGAGCGCAGCACTCACCTGGTGGGCCCTGCACGGCGACGGACGACCGGAGGACGTCGTGGAGCGCGCACTGGCGCTGCTCGACTGACGAACCCCAGGCTTCCCCCACTCCGCCCGCCGGAGTACCTTGCCGGCATGCACACGACCGGACCCGCGCCGTACTTCCAGTTCGCCGGTACCGCCAGGGGGGCCCTCGAGCACTGGCAGCGGGTGTTCGGTGGCGAGGTGCGGATCGCGACCTACGCGGACTTCTCCCGCACGGACGGTCCGGCCGACGCCGTCGCGCACGGCCAGCTGACCGGCGAGCTGCAGCTGTTCGCCGCGGACGCGAGCGAGGGCGACACCCCGTTCTCGGCGACGGGGCTGCTCTTCTCACTGCTCGGCGCTGCGGAACCGGACGTCCTGCGTCGGTGGTTCGACCGGCTCGCCGAGGGCGGTACGGTCGTCGACCCGCTGCAGCAGCGGCCGTGGGGCGACTGGGACGGCACCGTCCGTGACGCGTTCGGGGTCACCTGGCTGATCGGGTTCGAGGGCTCGGCACGCTGACCCAGGCGCGCTGCGTCCCGCGCGCTGCAGCGCCTACTGCTGGTCGGACGGCAGCAGCGGCGCCCAGAAGGCGTCGGGACCGTCGGCCTGCACCGCGTCGCGCTCGAACCGGAACCCGTAGTCACGCACGAAGTCGAGGGCTGCGGCCTGCTCGTCCTCGGCGTCGTCCTGGGCCGCGTCGAACAGGTACACCCCGTGCCCCATCGCGACACCGGCGTCGCTGATGACGGAGAGGTCCCAGCGCCCCTGCTCGGAACGCTCGATCCGGACGACGGCGGCCTGGGAGGCGGTGAAGTCAGCCATGCCGCGAGCCTACGGACGTCCGGTGGCTGGCGTTCAGGATGCCCCGCGGCCACTACGCTGTGCACGGTCACAGGTCAGACGAGTGGAGAACGAATTGTCAGTCGGATTGCTCGCCGTGGTGGACGACATCCTCTCCGCAGCCCTCAAGGCCAGCGCGAAGACCGCCGGGGTCGTCATCGACGACGCCGCCGTCACGCCCCAGTACGTGCAGGGCCTCGAGCCCGCTCGTGAACTCCCGGTCGTCGGGCGCATCGCGCTCGGCAGCCTGTTCAACAAGTTCGTCATCATCATCCCGCTGGCCCTGCTGCTGACGGCCTTCGCGCCCGGCGTGCTGCCGTGGCTCCTGCTGCTCGGCGGCACCTACCTGTGCTTCGAGGGCGCCGAGAAGGTCACCGAGTGGTTCGGCGTGCACCACGAGGGCGGGTCCGACGAGGCCGTCACCGAACCGAAGCTCGTCTTCGGCGCCATCCGCACCGACCTCATCCTGAGCACCGAGATCATGCTCATCGCACTTGCCGGCCTCGACCCCGACCTCGGGCTCTGGCCGACACTCGGCGCCCTGATCGTGATCGGCCTGGTCATGACCGCGGTCGTCTACGGCGCCGTGGCACTGCTCGTGAAGGTCGACGACATCGGCCTGCAGATGATGAAGAACTCCGTCCGCCGCACCCGCCGGATCGGTGCCCGCATCGTCCGTGCGATGCCGATGGTCTTCCGGGTCATCAGCGTCATCGGCACGGTCGCGATGCTCTGGGTCGGTGGACACCTGGTCATCGCGAACCTCGCCGAGACCGTCTGGCACGGGCCGTACGACCTGCTGCACGTGATCGAGCACGCACTCGAGGCCGCAGGCCCCGTCGTCGTGTGGATCGCCGACACCGCCGTGTCGGCCGTGGCCGGCCTCGCGCTGGGCATGGTCGTCGTCGGCATCGTGCTCGGCATCGGCCGCCTGCGCGGCGGGCAGCACTGACGCGGCTGCACGGCGGACAGGAGGCCCGTGGCGGCCCGGCACCGCGCCTCCCGTCCAGCGCGCCGTCCGCCCACCGCTGACGGTGCTCCGCGGCGCTCAGCGCTGCACGTTCTCCAGGTCCTCGAGCAGGCTCGGGTGTGTCGGGACCCAGCCGAGCGCTTCGCGCGTGTGGGCACTCGACGCCGGCTGGTCCATCGCGAAGATCGGCGCGAACGCGCCGAACGTCTCGTCGGCCACCCGCTCGACCGGCAGGCCGAGCCGACGCCCGATGACCTCGGCCAGGTCACGCACCCGGTCGCCCTCGTCGGCGACCGCGTGCCAGACGGTCCCCGCCGGAGCACCTTCGAGCGCGAGCCGGAACAGCACCGCGGCGTCCGCGGCGTGCACGGCGGGCCACCGCTGCTCGCCGTCGCCGGGGTAGCCCGCGACCCCCGCCTGTCGGGCCGTCTCCGTCAGGATCCCCGCGAACCCACCCGTGCCGTCGGCGTGCACGGTGCGCGGCAGCCGGATCGCCGAGACCCGGACGCCCCGTGCCGCCAGGTCGAGGGCGGCGAGGACGGATCGGGCTCGACCCGCGACCGGCCCCTCGAGCGGGAGCGGGTCGGTCTCGACCGAGGCCCGACCGGACTCCCACGGCGTGCCGGAGACGACGACGAACGGGCGGTCGCTGCCGACGAGCGCCTCGCCGAGTGCGGCCATGGCGGCGCGCTCCTCGGCGATGCCCCGCTCGAGCGCCTCCGCCGAACTGAAGTCGTTCGAGAACGCGAGGCTGACGACGCCGTCGGCGGAGCGCGCGCACTCGCGCAGCACGTCGAGGTCGGTGAGTGCACCGCGGGCGGGGGTCGCCCCCGCGGCGACGAGGGCAGCTGCCGACCGGTCCGACCGGGCCAGTGCCGTGACGGTGTGCCCGGCGGCGATGAGTTCGGTGACGACCGCGGTGCCGATGGTGCCGGTGCCGCCGGTGACGAAGACGTGCATGGGTGCTCCTCAGAAGTGATGGGACTTTTGTACCGTCACCGTACACCCCCGACGGGACAATTGTCCCGTCGCGTATGATCGTCCCATGGCGCGATGGCAACCCGGGGCCCGGGAACGACTGGTCCTGGCCGCGGTCGACCTGTTCTCCGAGCAGGGCTACGACGAGACGACCGTCGCGCAGATCACCGAGCGCGCCGGTGTCACCAAGAGCACGTTCTTCCGGCACTTCCCGGACAAGCGCGAACTGCTCGTCGCCGGGCAGGAGACCCTGAGCCGACTGCTCGCCGAAGGGATCACCGGCGCACCGGCCGACACCACCCCGCTCGACGCCGTCGCAGCAGGACTGGAACGGGCCTCGGACGAGATGGGACCGATGAACCGCGAGCTCGGACCACGACTGCGAGCGGCCGTCGCCGCGAGTGTCGAGCTGCAGGAGCGCGACGCCCTGAAGAGCGTCGGGATGGCCGCGGCCATGACCGATGCCCTGGTCGGCCGCGGAGTCCCCGACGCGCCCGCTCGGCTGGCCGCCGAGATGGGGGTCCTGGCGTTCAAGCAGGGCTTCGAGCGGTGGTCCGGTGTGGGGCGCGCGGACGACGACCGGCTGGCCGACCACGCCACGGCCGCGCTCGCCGAGCTCCGAGCGGCGGCAGCCCAGCTCGGCTGAGCGGGCGCCGGGGGCGCGGGGCGGGCGCGGGGCGGGCGCGGGCGGCCCGGGCGGACGCCGGTCGCGCATCGTCGTATCCTCGGCGCCATGGCAACGGTGCGACAGGTCCAGGTGACGTTCGACTGCGCCGAGCCGGAGCGTGTCGCCCGGTTCTGGTGCGAGGTCCTCGGGTACGTGGTCCCACCGCCCCCACCGGGGTTCGCCGACTGGGACGCCTTCGACCGGTCGCTGCCGCCGGAACACCAGGGGTCGGCCTTCGCGTGCGTCGACCCGACCGGCACCGGCCCGCGCCTGTTCTTCCAGCGCGTCCCCGAGGGCAAGACGGTGAAGAACCGCGTGCACCTGGACGTCCGGGTCGGAACCGGCATGGTCGGCGCCGAACGACTCGCCGCCCTCGACGCCGAGAGCGCTCGACTCGTCGCACTCGGCGCCACCCAGATCCGTCGGATGACGGCGGACCAGGTCGACGAGTCGTGCATCGTCATGCAGGACGTCGAGGGCAACGAGTTCTGCCTGGACTGACGACCCGACGCCAGGCCGGTGGCGGACGCGTCACCGGCCTGGCGTCATCACGTCCCGCAGGGTGTCAGGCCACCGGCCCGTAGATCGGCGTCTCCGCCTGGTCGAGCTCGAGTTCGGCGGTCTGCTGGATGAGGGCGAGCAGGTCTGCGTCGAGCCCCGGTGCGAACTCTTCGAGCCGCTCCTCCGCGATGAACGACGGCACACCGACCGGGGCCTGCTCCGTGGCGGACAGGTCGGTGCCGTCCTTCGAGGGCGACGCCCCGCGGAAGATCTTGCCCGCCTCGGACGCGCCGTCGAGATCGAAGCTGTACTGCTTGCTCTGCAGTCCGAGGTCGACGAGCTCCTTGACCTCCGGGAACCGCTCGGCGTTCGTCTTCGGGATCGGCAGGAGCGTCTTCCACTCGACACCCAGCGTCTCGAGCGCCTTCGCGTAGGCGTTCTCGTGCGCCTGGTCACGCACGATCAGGTAGGCGATCGTGCTGCGGGCGGTCGGGTTGTCCGTCATCTCGTAGATCCGGCACTTCTGCAGGCGACCGGTCGACTCGAGCATCAGGTTGTACAGCAGGTCGAGCGGCAGGTTGCCGGAGTTGTACACGTAGCTGCCGCTCCACGGGTTGCCCGCGGCGTCGACGGGCAGGGCTCCCTGGGCACCGACGAGGTAGTGGTGGATGTTGCTCGTGTCCAGGGCGATGTTCAGCGGCGTCGCGCCCTTCGCTCCCGGGGTGTCGAGCGGGTCGGTGAGCTTGCCGCTGTACTCGGGTGAGCCGTCCAGCAGCCGCGAGATGGTGGTGCCGATGAGCTCGACGTGACTGATCTCCTCGGTGCCGACGCCCTGGATGAGGTCGCGGTACGGCTTGGCGGCGGGGCCGCGGAAGTTCATCGCCTGGAAGAGGTACTGCATCATCGTGCGCATCTCGCCGAACTGTCCGCCGAGCCCCTCCTGCAGGGCGTTCGCGGCGGCGGGGTCCGGTTCACCGTCGGCGATCTCGTTGATCCAGGTCTGTGCGTGGAAGTACATGGGGCCTCCTTGCTCCGTACGACGGTTCCGCCGCGGGCCCAACGCTCCTCAGCGTGGCTGGCAGAGCACACGGACGGACGGCGCCGAGGCGTATCGTCGGACGCTCCGCACCGCAGCACGCCGGAAGGACCAGCACTCCGCATGACCGTCACCACCGCAGCCGACGCCAGCGCCCTCGAACACCTGCTGGGGTCCGAGCAGGTGCTCCACGACCCGGAGTCACTGGAGCACTACCGCCACGACGACGCCGAGTGGGCCGACTCCGCGGCACCGCTCGCCGTGGTCCTGGCACGCAGCACCGACGACGTCGTCACCGCCGTCCGGTGGGCAGCCGCAGCGGGTCTGCGTGTGGTCCCCCGCGGTGCCGGCACCGGCCTGTCCGGCGGCGCCAACGCGATGGCCGACTCGATCGTCGTGTCGCTCGAGCGGATGAACCGGGTGCTCGAGGTGAACACCGACGAGCGGTACGCGGTCACCGAACCCGGTGTCATCAACGACGCACTCCGCGCCGCCGTCGCCGAGCACGGCCTCTGGTACCCGCCGGACCCCGCGAGCTCGGCGATCTCGACGATCGGCGGCAACGTCGCCACGAACGCCGGCGGCATCTGCTGCGTCAAGTACGGGGTCACCCGCGACTACGTGCTCGGCATGACCGTCGTGCTGGCCGACGGGTCGGTGGTGGAGCTCGGCCGCCGGACGGCGAAGGGCGTCGCCGGGTACGACCTCACCGGACTGATGGTCGGTTCCGAGGGCACGCTCGGCATCGTCGTCTCGGTCACCGTGAAGCTGCTCCCCCTGGCCGGCCGTGACGAACGTGCGGTGATCGGGTACTTCCCCTCGCTGACCGCCGCGGGCGACGCCGTGGCGGCGATCTCGCGTGCGGGGATCGTCCCCGCCGCGCTCGAGATCGTCGACCGCACCTGCCTTCGGGCCGTCGACGACTGGATGCACCTCGGGCTGCCGGCGGACGTCGACACCCTGCTGCTCGCGCGGGTCGACGAGCGCGGTGCCGCCGGGGACGCGATCGCCGACCACGTCGCGGACGTCTTCGCCGAGGCAGGTGGCACGGACGTCGAGCGGGCCACCGACCCTCAGGACATCGACCGGCTGTTCCAGGCCCGCCGGCTCGCCTACCCGGCGCTCGAACGGCTCGGTCCGGTGCTGACCGAGGACATCTGCGTGCCACGGAGCGCGGTGCCCGAGATGCTCCGGCGGATCCAGGTGACCGCGGACGCGCAGGACGTCACGATCGCCAACATCGCGCACGCCGGCGACGGCAACCTGCACCCGCTCATCATCGCGCCCGAGGGCGACGACGCCGCGAAGGCCCGCGCGAAGACCGCGTTCGACCAGATCGTGGCGGACTGCCTGGCGCTCGGTGGGACCGTGACCGGTGAGCACGGCGTCGGGCTGCTGAAGCTGCCGGGCCTGCGCGTCGAGCTCGGCGAACGCGTGCTCGCGATGCACCGCTCCGTCAAGGACGCGCTCGACCCGGCAGGGACCCTGAACCCGGGCAAGGCGTTCTGACCCGGGTGGACGACGCAACGGGAGGCCCGGTGCCAGCTGGCACCGGGCCTCCCGTTGCGTCAAGTGGTCGCGTTCAGCGACCGGTGTGCGTCACGCAGGAGCGCCTCCGCACGCACGCCCGCTCAGTGGCGACGGAAGTACCCGTTCGCGCCACCGACGTACATCAGGATCGTCGCGATGAGCACCGCGATGCCACCGATGAACCCGAAGGCATTGCCACCCGAGGCCGCACCGACGCCGACACCGATGAGCTGCAGGACCGCGAGGACCGTCAGCACGATGCGGGCCCAGTTGCGGCCGTCGCGCATCTTGAAGACGATGATGAGCTCGATCACGGCGAGGATGAACGCGAAGATCGCGCCACCGACGAGCGGGGCGGTGCCGACGTCCTGTGCGGCGGACGAGCTGCCACCCGAGACCAGACCGATGATGCCCTGCAGGATGTTCGCCAGGACCACCACCAGCCAGATGACGAACGACACGGTGACGGAGGTGGGACGACTGGACGTCGATGCCATGGGGAATGCCTTTCTCGATGAGCCACGTTCAGCGGCCTCACAGCGAACGTACTTGCGGGCGTGACCGCTGTCCGGATGGGCTCGAAGGTCACAGAGCGGTAACGACCGGAGATCGGTCCAAACCCGTCGCCGGAGGGTGCCGAATCACCTGCAACGACCGGGAAACACCCGGTGCGCTCACCAGCCGCACATCGCTGGTTCTCCACCCCACCAAGGGTGTGTTCGGCGCGCACACAGCAGCCGCGCCGAGCGCGACAACAGCAAAGGACTGATCACGATGCGTAAGAGCCTCAAGACC
>NZ_CAJCKD010000028.1:0-45905 GCF_903970855.1 Curtobacterium sp. ME12 | reverse complement strand
GTAGATGCAGGAGACGGTGGACACCACCACGGTGTCACGACGGCTGAGCAGCGAGTTCGTCGTGGAGTGCCGGAGCCGTTCGACCTCGGCGTTGACCGAGGAGTCCTTCTCGATGAAGGTGTCCGTCTGCGGGACGTACGCCTCGGGCTGGTAGTAGTCGTAGTACGAGACGAAGTACTCGACCGCGTTGTTCGGCATCAGGCCGCGGAACTCGTTGGCGAGCTGCGCCGCGAGGGTCTTGTTGTGCGCGAGCACGAGCGTCGGCCGCTGCACCTGCTCGATGAGCCACGCGGTCGTCGCCGACTTGCCGGTACCGGTCGCACCCAGCAGCACGACGTCGGTCTCACCGGCGTTGATCCGCCCGGCGAGTTCCGCGATGGCCGCGGGCTGGTCGCCACTCGGCGAGTACTCGCTGATGACCTCGAACGGACGCACCGCTCGGGTCGGTTCGATCGCAACACCCATGGCGACAACGGTAGTCGGCACCCCTGACACCGAGGACCGCTGCTCGCCCTCGGCGTATTGTCCGCTGCAAGCAGGCTCCAAGTCGACTGATGGTCACCAGGCATACCGTCCGATCCGTTCAGTCACCCGACTCCTTCCCACTCCCCCGAAGAGGCCTCATGACCACGGCGACCCCGGCCGCACCGATCAAGGGCACCCCGTTCCGCGGACGCATCCGCGGTCGTGTGCTCGTCCTGCTCTGCTGCATGTACGCGATCTCGTACATCGACCGGACGAACATCTCGACCGCGTTGCCGCACATCACCGAGGAGTTCGGGTTCAACGAGGCGACCGCCGGCCTCATCGTCTCCGCGTTCTCATTGCCGTACGCCCTGCTGCAGGTGTTCGGCGGCACGATCAGCGAGAAGTTCGGCCCGCGCCGTGCGCTCTTCGTCATCACGGTGATCTGGGGCGTCGCGACGCTCTGGACCGGGTTCGCCGTCGGCTTCTGGACCCTCTTCGCCGCACGGGCACTGCTCGGGCTGAGCGAGGCCGCGGCGTTCCCGACCGCCACGCAGGCGATGAGCCGGTGGATCCCCCGCGACCGGAACGGCTTCGCCCAGGGCGTGGTCCACTCGGCCGCCCGGCTCGGCAACGCTCTGGCCCCGCTCATCGTTGCGTGGGTGATCGGCGCGACGGGCAGCTGGCGCTGGGCGTTCTACGCCACCGCGGTGCTGTCCCTGGCGTGGGCGGTCGTCTGGTTCGTCTGGTTCCGCGACAAGCCCGAGTCCGCGAAGGGCATCACGCAGGTCGAGCTCGCCGAGCTCCCGCCGGTCGAGACGCGCGCGACCCGTCCCCCGGTGCCGTGGCGGCAGATGGCGAAGCAGATCCTGCCGGTCACCTTCGTCGACTTCGGGTACGGCTGGACCCTCTGGGTGTTCCTCACGTGGCTCCCGACGTTCCTCAGCTCCACCTACGGCCTGGAGATCGGCGACTTCGCCCTGTTCACCACCCTCATCCTGCTGGCCGGTGTCGTCGGGGACACGGTCGGCGGGATGCTCAGCGACCGCATCATCCACCGCGGCGGGAACACCCGGAACGCCCGGCGGATCATCCTGGTGATCGGACTCGGCGGCTCGCTCCTCTGCCTCGTCCCGCTCGTGATCGGGCAGGGGCTGCTCGTCGCGACGATCTCGCTGGCGCTGTCGTTCTTCTTCCTCGAACTCTGCAACGCCAACCTCTGGGCGATCCCGATGGACGTCGCGCCGCAGTGGTCCGGCACGGCCTCGGGCTTCATGAACACCGGGTTCGGCATCGCCGGTGTGGTCTCGCCCATCGTGTTCGGCCTGCTCATCGACGCCTCGGGCTGGCAGGTGCCCTTCGCGCTCTCCTGTGTCCTGCTCGGAGCCGCGGCCGTCGTCGCGTGGTTCATGAAACCGCAGCGGCTGACCTCCACCGACGGCGTGCTCGAGATCGGCGTCCCTAAGGCCGAGCAGCGCTCGGCCTGACGGCCGGCAGCCGGAGCGCGGAACGTGCGCCGGCCCTGGTGGTCCGCGCGCGACGGCCGGGAGGCGCGGGTCGGGCCCGCCCCGCGCCTCCCGGTCGCCGTGCCACGCGTCCACCGCACCGCGCGGCTGGCGTGAGCGAGCACTCAGCGCGTGGCGCGCCGCCCGACGTCGTCGGTCTCGCCGACGAGGGCGTCGTCCGGCTCCACCGGCTCCGGCAACGGCTGCGCCACCGCCGCGCCTGCGGATCGACGCGCCCGCGCCGCTCGCGACGCCCGCGACGACAACGACGGCCGCCCGGTCAGCGGCACGCTGAGCGGCGTCCACCGGAACAGCTCGGTCACCGCGACGGACAGCACCAGCACGAGCACGTAGGTGACGAGGGTGAGCCACGGCCGTGGCACGACGGCCTCGAGCCAGCTGTCGCCGTAGAGCAGGATCCAGATGACGAACGGGTGGCTCAGGAAGATGCCGAACGAGCGATCGGAGGCGTAGTCGACGAACCGGGCGGTCCGGCTCCCGGGGCGCCGTCGGTCCGCCCATGCGGCGCCGATCGCCAGGAACCCGACGAACACCGCGGTGCTCCAGACCACCTGGATCGGCTGCAGCGGTGTCCCCGCGGCGTAGAGGGACTGCCCGAGTCCCACCTGGAGCGCCCACACGCCGAGGGTCAGCCCCCCGACGCCGGCGAACCCCCACAGGACCGGACGCCGGTGGACCCGGATGAACCGCAGGAAGGCGTCGGCGTGGTCGGCGGCGATCGCCCCCGAGACGATGAAGAAGACGTACGAGAAGAAGAACTGCTTCTGGTACCCCTGCATCCACGCGTCGCTCGCCGGGAAGTACTTGTACCCGGCGAACACCACCAGCTGGACGAGGAAGGCCACGACCAGCACGGTCACGTGGTGCCCGCGGGTCCGGCGCACGAGCCAGACGATCACCGGCAGGAGCAGGTACACCTGCATCGTCACGAGCAGGAAGTACAGGTGGTACCACGAGGTGCCGGTGACGATGCCCTCGGCCGCGGTGCGCACCAGGTCCGGGACGTCGCCGCGGCGGGTCGGGCTCAGCAGCCACGCCGCCGCGACGTAGACGAACGACCACGCCAGGTACGGCACGCCCACGAGCAGGAACCGCTTCGGCCAGAACTGCGCCATCGGCCTCGGGCGCAAGGTGTAGCTGTACACGAGCACGAACGCGGTCAGCGAGAAGAAGACCAGCCGGGTGAAGTGCAGCAGGGCGAGCAGCGCGTTCAGCCCGACGTCGTCGGTGGCGGCGGTGTGGCTCGTGGTGTGCACCCCGATCACGCACGCGAACGTGAGGATGCGGAGCACGTCGACCTCGTACAGGTGCCGCGGCTTGCCCTCGGCCGTGCGCGTCGGCGTCTGCACCCCCGGCTCGTCGCCGTTCGATGCCGGCGACACGCGTGATGGTCCGTTCACGAGGGTCGGGCCATGGTCCGGACCTTGGCGCGCTGCACCTTGCCGGTGGGTGCACGCGGCAGGTCGGGCACGACGATGACCTCGACCGGTCGACGGAACCGGGTCAGGTGTGCCTCGGCCCGGGCCACGAGCTCGGCGACGAGGGCTGCGTGGTCGGTCGGTTCGTCGGGCTGCGGGATCACGTAGGCGATCGGCACGGCACCGAGCACGTCGTCGGGGCGGCCGACGACGACCGCCTCGAGCACGCGCGGGTCACCGAGCAGGACGTCCTCGACCTCGGACGGGTAGACCTTCTCGCCGCCGCGGTTGATGACGTCGTCGGAGCGCCCGGCCAGGGACACCCAGCCGTCGGCGCTCACGGAACCGACGTCACCGGTGTGGAGCCAGCCGTCGGCGTCGAACCGCTCGGACGCACGACCCCCGAGGTACCCGCGGACGATCCCCTCGCCACGCACCCAGAGCGCGCCGATCTCGTCGGGAGGCAGGAGCGCCCCGTCCTCGCCGCGGACCTGCACCTCGCACCCGACCGGCACCCCGACGGTGCCGGGCCGGGCCGGTCCGTCGAGCGGGGTCGCCGTGATCTGCGAGGCGCCCTCGGTCATACCCCAGCTCACGACGAGCGGCACGTCGCCGAGGGCGGCGCGCACGGGATCGGGCAGCGGCGCCGACGCACTGCGCACGAACCGCAGGCCCGGCGGGAACTCGAGCGGCCCGGTCTTCGTCAGGACGGCCAGGACCGCCGGGACGGCGTTGAGCCAGGTGATCCGTCGTTCCGCGAGCAGGTCCCAGAACCCGGTGCGGCGGAAGCGCCGGTCGAGCACGAGGGTCGCGCCGGCGACGAGCGTCGCGAGCAGTCCCACCACCTCGGCGTTGACGTGGAACAGCGGCAAGGAGTTGAACCCGCGGTCGTCCGGCACGAGCCGGTTGTGCCGCGCGACGGCCCGGGCGACGAACAGCAGCTGCGTCTCGGGCAGCTCGACGCCCTTCGGCGTGCCGGTCGACCCGGAGGTGAACAGCACGACGGACCCCTGGCCAGGCGCGTGCGGGCTGTCGGCGGGCAGGTCGCCGTCGCGGACGGCGGTCGGGAGGAACGTGGTGGGGTCGATCCCGCTGGCCGGCGCCCCGGGGACGGTCGCGTCCACCGCACGGTCGGACACGACGATGGACGCGCCGCCGATCAGGTCGGCGAGCCGGCCGGGCTCGCTGGCCGGCTGGCCGGTGTCGACGGGGATCGCCCGGCGTCCGGAGGCGACGGCACTCAGGTGCACGACCGCGAACGCGAGCGGGTCGCCCACGTCGACCAGGACGGCACCCGACGGGGCGATGCCGATCGCGTCGAAGGTCCGCGACCAGGCGGTCACCGTGTCGTCGAGCGCACGGTACGTGAGGACGCGCTCGGATCGGGCGTCCTCGAGGAAGTGGCGCTCGCCCCCGTCGGCCGCACGGGCCCGGATGAGCGAGCGCAGATCGGGTTCATCGCGAACGGGCTGCACGCAGGAAGGCTATTGCGCGACCCTATGAGCGGTCGGAGGGAACAGCGGGATCTGTGGAGAACCGGTGCAGCATCCACTGCCACAGCGGGAGCATCCGTGGCTCACCGTCACGGGTGAGCGGTGTCGAGTCCTTGATGATCAGGGAGTGCGCCTTGCCGTCGCCGCCGAGGTCGGTGAGGATCGCGTGCGGGTCGGCGCCGGCGAGTGGCGGCTCGGTGTCCGTCTCGAACGGCCCGGACACGCCACTCAGGCCGAGGACGTCCCACGAACCGGTGATGCGGGGGCCGAAGGTGTCCCGGACGTCGTCGATGGCGTACATCCGGTCCACCGGTGTCCTGCCCGGGCGATCCATCCACGCTGCGTGTGCCGGCCCGCGCGACTCGACGGGCGAGGAGAACATCAGCGCGCCGTGGACACTGCGGATGTGCGCGATGTACGCCGCCTCTCCGCCGCCCTGCGAGTGCCCGGCGACCACGATGTCGTCCCAGACGATCCGGTCGTCGCCCTGGACGAACCGACCCCATCCGCCGTCGGGGTCGTGGTCGTCGAGGTACGCGACCGCGTCCCGGAAGCGTGACACGATCGACCCGGCCGGACTGACCGCACTGAACTCCGAGGGCCGCGTGCCGTCGAAGCGGTTCCGCTGCACCATGCCGTAGCAGCGTGCGTCGGCCTCACACGTGCCGGACAGGGTGCGGCCGAGGTTCCAGTAGTCGAGACCGAGCACGTGGTAGCCGTCGGCCAGGGCGGCCCCGAGGAACCGCTGGTACTCCGCGGGACGGGACCGGGTCGCCGGCAGGAACAGCAGGAGCGGACCGTCGGCCGAGGTGCGTGCTGCGAAGTCGTCCCGGTTCGGCGTGAGCCGCTCACCGTTCACCGTGCCGAGCCGGAACCGGTGGAACTCCCCCTCGGGCCCGTGTTGGTCACCCGAAGGGCGCTCGTGCACCGCGACCCGGCCGTTGTCCGCCACGCGCTGGGCACCGAGGACGTTCGCGGCGACGAGCGACGCGGCCCCGATCGCCACGAGGACGATGGCGGCGATGACCAGGAGCAGGCGGTGGTTCACGCAGTGATCCGCGCCCACACCTCGTCAGCGGAGCGGATCGTCTGCTCGAGCGTCCCGGTGGCGTCGACCACGTGGTCGGCGAGGGCGAGACGATCGGCATCGCTCGCCTGGGCGGCGACGCGACGCTCGGCCTGGTCACGGGGCATCCCGCGGTGCGCGACGAGCCGTTCGATGCGCTGCGCCGCGGGGGCGTCGACCACCACGACGGCGTCGAACCGGAGCGGACGCGAGCCGCGGGCCTCGGCGAGCAAGGGCACGTCGTAGACCACCACGGCGTCGGGGTCGGCGTCCTCGGCGACGTCGAACGCCTGCTGCGCGAGCCGCCAGACCTCCGGATGCGTGATGGCTTCGAGGTCCTTCCGGGCCGCGGGGTCCGCGAACACGATCGACCCGAGCGCCGGCCGGTCGAGGGAACCGTCTGCGGCGATCACCGACGGACCGAACCGCTCGGCGACCTGCTCCAGGCCCGGGCTGCCCGGCGCCACGGCGTCCCGCGCCAGTCGGTCTGCATCGACGACGACGGCCCCGTGCTCCGCCCATCGCCGGGAAACGGTTGACTTGCCCGCGGCGATGCCGCCCGTGAGTCCGATGATGTGCACGGCAACAGGGTAACGATCCGTGCATCCGGAAACGCCGGAAGCCCGGCACCCTGTCAGGAGTGCCGGGCTTCCGGTCGGGACGAACCGCTCGATCAGTTGTTGGTCGAGCTGAGCTTCTCGCGGAGTGCCGCGAGCGACGCGTCGTCGGCCAGGGGGCTCGCGCCACCCGTCTCGCCGGCGAACGACGAGGTCGACGACGACGAGGAAGCCGAGGCCGGGAGGTCGAAGCCACCCTGCGCCTCGTCGGCGATGGTCTTCGCGACCTGCGCCTTGTGGGCTTCCCAACGCGCCTGGGCGGCCGCGTACTGGCCCTCCCACTCGGTGCGCTGCGTGTCGTAGCCCTCGAGCCACTCGTTGGTCTCCGGGTCGAAGCCCTCGGGGTACTTGTAGTCACCCTTGTCGTCGTACTCGGTCGGCATGCCGTAGAGTGCCGGGTCGAACTCGTCGCTCTCCGGGTCGACGCCCTCGTTCGCCTGCTTGAGGCTGAGCGAGATGCGGCGACGGTCGAGGTCGATGTCGATGATCTTCACGAAGACCTCGTCGTTGACCGAGACGACCTGCTCGGCGAGCTCGACGTGCTTGTTCGAGAGCTCCGAGATGTGCACGAGGCCCTCGATGCCGTCGGCAACGCGGACGAAGGCACCGAACGGGACGAGCTTCGTGACCTTGCCCGGTGCGATCTGACCGATCGCGTGGGTGCGGGCGAAGACCTGCCACGGGTCCTCCTGCGTCGCCTTGAGCGAGAGCGACACGCGCTCGCGGTCCAGGTCGACCTCGAGGATCTCGACGGTGACTTCCTGACCGACCTCGACGACCTCGCTGGCGTGCTCGATGTGCTTCCAGCTGAGCTCGGAGACGTGGACGAGACCGTCGACGCCGCCGAGGTCCACGAACGCACCGAAGTTGACGATCGAGGACACGATGCCCTTGCGGACCTGGCCCTTGTGGAGGTTGTTGAGGAACGTCGTCCGGGACTCGGACTGCGTCTGCTCGAGGAGCGCACGGCGCGACAGGACCACGTTGTTGCGGTTCTTGTCGAGCTCGAGGATCTTGGCCTCGATCTCCTGGCCGAGGTACGGCGTGAGGTCGCGGACACGACGGAGCTCGATGAGCGAAGCGGGGAGGAAGCCACGGAGGCCGATGTCGACGATGAGACCGCCCTTGACGACCTCGATGACCGTCCCGGTCACGACGCCGTCGGACTCCTTGATCTTCTCGACGTCGCCCCACGCACGCTCGTACTGCGCGCGCTTCTTCGACAGGATGAGGCGGCCTTCCTTGTCCTCCTTCTGGAGAACCAGGGCCTCGACCTCGTCGCCGACCTCGACGACCTCGTTGGGGTCGACGTCGTGCTTGATCGAGAGCTCGCGCGAGGGGATGACGCCCTCGGTCTTGTAACCGACGTCGAGGAGAACCTCGTCGCGGTCGATCTTCACGACGGTGCCGGAGATGAGATCACCGTCGTTGAAGAACTTCAGGGTCTTCTCGACCTCGGCCAGGAAGTCATCAGCCGAACCGATGTCGTTGATGGCGACCTGCTTAGGAGCCTTGGTCGTAGTGGTTGTCATGTAGAGATTGCTCCGAACGGACATGAGTCGGGCCATGGCGTGCGGGGACTCGGCCCCCGTGGTGCACCGCCGTGGCGATTGATTGAGTGGCGCGGATTGCGCCGCACAAGTCTAACCGCACCGGCGGAGGCCCCACAACCGGGCGTGTCGACGGCGCGTCACCCGACCAGGGCGGTCCGGAGGGTGTCGAGGCCGATGCTGCCGAGCGACAGCGCACGGTGGTGGAACGCCTTCAGGTCGAAGTCCGCTCCCTCGCGCGCAGCGACCTCGTCGCGGATGGACTCCCAGACGCGCTGACCCACCTTGTACGACGGTGCCTGCCCCGGCCACCCGAAGTACCGCGCGACCTCGAACCGGACGAACGCCGGGTCCATGTTCACGTTCTGCCCCATGAAGTCGAGCGCGTACTCCCACGTCCAGCCGCCGCCGTCGGGGTTCGTCTTCTGCAGGTGCACGCCGATGTCGAGCACGACGCGGGCCGCACGCATCCGCTGCCCGTCGAGCATGCCGAGCCGGTCGCCGTCGTCGTCGAGGAACCCGAGCTGCTCCATCAGTCGCTCGGCGTACAGCGCCCAGCCCTCGACGTGCCCGGAGGACCCGGACAGCTGCCGGCGCCAGGTGTTCAGCTCGCCGCGGTTGTAGACGCCCTGACTGATCTGGAGGTGGTGTCCGGGGACGCCCTCGTGGTAGACCGTCGTCTTCTCGCGCCAGGTGCCGAACTCGGTGACGCCCTGGGGCACCGACCACCACATCCGGCCGGCACGGGAGAAGTCGTCGGAGGGGCCGCTGTAGTAGATGCCTCCCTCTTGCGTGGGAGCGATCCGGCACTCCAGGCGACGGATCGGGTCCGGGATGTCGAAGTAGGTACCGGCCATCGCGGCGATCGACGCGTCGCTCGTCTCCTGCATCCACCGCTGCAGCGCGTCGGTTCCGTGCAGGATCCGGGACGGGTCGGTGTCGAGCACCTCGATCGCCCGGGCGACGCTCGCGCCGGACTCGATGCGGTCGGCGATGCGCTCCTGCTCGTCCCGCATGCGCGCGAGTTCCTCGAGGCCCCACTCGTACGTCTCGTCGAGGTCGACCACCGCACCGAGGAACCGGCGCGAGTGCAACTCGTAGGCCTCGCGACCGACGGCGTCGACGGGGGTGGCGAGCGGCAGCAGCTCGTGCTCCAGGAACTGCCCGAGCGACCGGTAGGCGGCCGCGGCGACCTGGGCACCACGGGTGAGCTCGGCGCGGAGCGTGTCCGGCACCGGCGAACCGTCGTCGAACGCGGCACCCTCGGCGAGGCGGGCGAAGAAGCCGTCCTCGGCGCCGTTCCTCGCTGCCTGCTCGGCGACCAGGGCGACCTGGCGCTTGGCCGGGGTGACGTCTTCGCGGGTGCCCTCGAGCAGGGTCTCGCGGATGCCCTCGAGCGCGTCCGGCAGCGCGTGCAGTCGGCTCGCGATGTCCTGCCAGTCCCCCTCGGTGGCGGTCGGCATCAGGTCGATGATCTCGCGGACCGACTGCGCCGGACTCGCGATGACGTTGAGGTCACGGAGGTGCAGCTTGCGCTCGTACGACTCCTGCACGAGGTCCAGTTCGGCGCCGAGGTCGGCCTTCGTCACCTGGTCCACGGCGTCGACGGCGGGAGCGGCGTCGAGTGCCCGCTTCGCACCGCGCGCGGCCTCGGCCATCGCCGCGGCACCGGCGGGCGAGGTGTCGCCGTACTCCCCCGTGCGTCCCGGGACGCCGATGTACGTGGCGGTCGTCGGGTCGAGGTCGACGAGGGTGGTGACCCAGTCCTCGGCGACGCAGTCGACGGCGGACGGCTGGCGGACAGGACGCTCTTCGCTCATGCCCCGACCCTACCGACCCGCGGGTCGGCAGGACTCCCGAGCCGCCCGGGTCAGTGGGCGGCGCTCTCCCAGTTCGGCCCCACGCCGACCGAGACGTCGAGCGGGACGCTCAGCTCGGCGGCGCTGCCCATCCGGGTGCGGAGGATCTCCTCGACACGCTCCTGCTCACCCGGCGCGACCTCGAGGATGAGCTCGTCGTGCACCTGGAGCAGCAGGTGCGACTGCAGCTCGCCCTCGCGCAGGTCGTCGGCGACCCCGAGCATCGCGATCTTGATGATGTCGGCGGCCGAACCCTGGATCGGGGCGTTCAACGCGGCCCGCTCGGCGTTCTCGCGCAGGACCCGGTTCGGGCTCTTCAGGTCGGGGAACGGGCGGCGGCGTCCGAAGATCGTCTCGGTGTAGCCGTCCTCGCGCGCCTGCTCGACGACGTTGCGCAGGTAGTCGCGCACCGCACCGAAGCGGGCGAAGTACTCGGTCATCAGGGTGCGGGCCTCGGACTGCTCGATGCGCAGCTGCTTGGACAGGCCGAAGGCACTCAACCCGTAGGCCAGGCCGTAGGACATCGCCTTGACCTTGGTGCGCATCTCGTTGGAGACCTCGGACGGGTCGACCCCGAAGACCCGGGCACCGACGAAGCGGTGCAGGTCCTCGCCCTCGTTGAAGGCCTGGATGAGCCCCGGATCGCCGGAGAGGTGCGCCATGATCCGCATCTCGATCTGCGAGTAGTCGGCGGTCACGAGCGTCGTGTACGGCTCAGCGACCGCGAAGGCCGACCGGATCCGGCGACCGACGGCCGTCTTCACGGGGATGTTCTGCAGGTTCGGGTCGGTCGACGAGACCCGGCCGGTGCTCGTACCGGTCTGCTCGTAGCGGGTGTGGATGCGCCCGTCGACCACGGCGGCGTCGAGCGTGTCGACGATCTGCCGGAGCTTCGTGGCGTCGCGGTGCTGCAGCAGGAGCCCGAGGAACGGGTGCGGGTGCTGTTCCTGCAGGTCGGCCAGGCTCGCGGCGTCGGTCGAGAACCCGGTCTTGGTCTTGCGGGTCTTCGGCATCGCGAGCTCGGTGAACAGGACCTCCTGCAGCTGCTTCGGCGACCCGAGGTTGACCTCGTGCCCGATCTCGGCGAACGCCTGCTGGGCGAGTTCGGCGGCGCGCTCCCCGAGTTCCTTCGACAGGCCGGTGAGCACCGGGCGGTCGATGCCGACACCGATGGTCTCCATGCCGGCCAGCACCGACACGAGCGGCAGCTCGATGTCGTCGAGGACCTGCAGCGAGGACGCGTCGATCCGGGCGCGCAGGGCGGTGGTGACGCGGAGCACGAACCACGCGTGCACCCCGACGTTCACGGGATCGGTCTCGGGGACCAGTTGGTTCGGGTCGGCCGTCGGCAGTTCCTCGCCGAGCTCCTGGTAGACGAGGTCGGACAGCGGCTGCCCCTGCTTGCCGGGCTGCGCGAGCCACCCCATGATCCGGGCGTCGCCGGCGATGCCGTTCACGACGAAGCCGGCGGTGCCGAGCGCCTTGATGGCGGCCTTGGCGTCGTGGAAGTGCTTCGGGGCGTCGGAGGCGAACCAGGCCGAGAGCTGCTCGTAGTCCTTCGCACCGCTGCCGCCCGGCACCAGTACGGCGTCGTCGTGGGTCGCGATGCCGATGGCGCTGAGGCGTCCGTCGATGACCTCGACCGCGACGCCGTAGCCGTTCGCCGCCTCGGTCGCGTTGCGGCGCTCGAGCCAGTAGCCGAGCTCTTCGTCGATCAGGGTCTTGACCGGTGGCGGGGTCGGCGCGCCTTCATCGACGGTGCCCTCGGCCGCCGGCTCGGCGGGGTCGCCCGACCCGGCCACCTTGAAGACGCGGTCGAGCAGCGTGCGGAACTGCAGCTTGGCGAAGAGCTCGCGCACCGCGGTCTCGTCGACCGGGCGGAGCGCGACGTCGGCGGGACCGACGGGCAGCTCGACGTCGGTGACCAGGCGGTTGAGCCGGCGGTTCCGGATCGCCCGGTCCCGCTGCTCGCGCAGGTTGTTGCCGACGACGCCCTTGATCTCGTCGGCGTGCTCGAGGACGCCGTCGAGCGACCCGTACTGGGTCACCCACTTGACCGCCGTCTTCTCGCCGACCTTGTCGATGCCGATCAGGTTGTCGCTGGTCTCCCCGACGAGCGCGGCGATGTCCGGGTACTGGTGGGGCTCGATGCCGTAGCGCTCGTAGACCTTGTCGCGGTCGTAGCGGGTGAGTTCGGAGACACCGCGGACGGACGGGTAGAGCAGCGTGACGTCGTCGTTGACCAGCTGGATCGAGTCGCGGTCACCGGAGACCACGTAGACCGTGAAGCCCTGGTCGGCACCCTGCTTGGAGAGGGTCGCGAGGATGTCGTCGGCCTCGTAGTCCTCTTTCGTGACGGTGGTGATGCCCATCGCCTCGAGCGCCTGCTGCAGGAGCGGGATCTGTCCCTTGAACTCGGCCGGGGTCTCGGAGCGGGTGCCCTTGTACTCGGCGTACTCCCGCGTGCGGAACGAGAACCGGGAGATGTCGAACGCCACCGCCAGGTGGGTGGGCTTCTCGCGCTGCAGCAGCATCAGCAGCATCGAGATGAAGCCGTGGATCGCGTTGGTGTGCTGCCCCTCGCGGTTCACGAAGCTGTCGACCGGCAGGGCGTAGAAGGCCCGGAAGGCGAGCGAGTGGCCGTCGATGACCATGAGGGTAGGCTTTGCGGAGTCCGACACCCGGACAGCCTACCGACGCCCGCTGACACGGAAGGTCGACGCAGACCGTGACCGACGACACCACATCGACCACGATCGATCCCCGCCTCGACGAACGCGGCATGGGCGAGCTGGCCGAGAAGATGGGCATGGTCATCACCGAGCTCTCGGCTGAGCGGGCGGTCGGTTCGATCCCCGTCGAGGGCAACCGCCAGCCGGTCGGCCTGCTGCACGGCGGCGCCTACGTCGTCCTGGCGGAGAGCCTCGGGTCGATGGCCGCGAACGTGCACGCCGGGCCCGGCCGCTACGCCGTCGGCATCGAGCTCAGCGCCTCGCACTCCCGCAGCGCGACGAGCGGCATCGTCACGGGCACGTGCACCGCCATCCACCTGGGCGGCACGCTCACCACCCACGAGATCGTCCTGACCGACGACCAGGGTCGCCGGTGCTCCACGGTGCGGATCACGAACATGATCCGCGAGCGTCGCTGACCGACGAACTGACCACTCAGTCCTCCGGCGGCCGCTGCAGCAACAGGCGGGCATCGCCGAACCCGAGCCGCCGGTAGAGCCGCTCGCCGTCCACGCTCGAGTGCACCGACGTCCGCTCCACGCCGAGTTCGTCGGCGACCGCGAGCAGCGCCGTCACGAGCCGTCCGGCGACGCCGGAGCCTCGCAGCTCCGGGTGCACGTAGACCGTCTGCACGTCGGCGGTCAGTCGGTGCCCCGGCCGGTCCGGCAGTGGCGGTCGCGCGACGAGCCCGAGCCAGGCCATCCCGAGCACGACGCCGTCCCGCTCCGCGACGACGCAACGGTGCGACTCCGCGTGGTCGGCCGCGAAGGCCGTCATCGCATCGCGGTAGGCCTCCACGCTCGCCGCCGGCTGCGCGCCGCCCTCGTCGACGCTCCACCGCCACCGCAGGTCGGCCACCGCCGGCATGTCGTCAGGTCGGGAGGCCCGGATCACCACGTCGTCCATGGCTCCAGCCTGCCAGGTGGTCGCGGCACACGCCCCGCCCCCGGACGCAGGAACGCCACCGGACCCGGGTGGGGCGGCGGCGTTCCGTGAGCGACGGTGGTGCGCTGGACTACTTCTTGGCGCTGAGCTGCTCGATGATCGCCTTCGCGACGTCGTGCATGGTCAGGCGGCGGTCCATCGATGCCTTCTGGATCCAGCGGAACGCCTCGGGCTCGGTGAGGCCCATCTTCTCGTTCAGCAGGCCCTTGGCCCGGTCGACGAGCTTGCGGGTCTCGAAGCGCTCGACGAGGTCCGCGACCTCGGCCTCGAGCGTGATGATCTGCTGGTAGCGCGACAGGGCGATCTCGATTGCGGGGAGCAGGTCGTTCGGGGTGAAGGGCTTGACCACGTAGGCCAGCGCGCCGGCCTCGGTCGCACGCTCGACGAGGTCCTTCTGGCTGAACGCGGTCAGCAGGACGACGGGCGCGATGTGGTTCTTGGACAGCTTCTCGGCTGCGGAGATGCCGTCGAGCTGGGGCATCTTGACGTCCATCACGACGAGGTCGGGGCGGAGGTCGGTCGCGAGCTGGACGGCGGTCTCACCGTCACCGGCTTCACCGACCACGTCGAACCCGTTGTCGCGGAGGATCTCCACGATGTCGAGGCGGATGAGCGACTCGTCCTCGGCGACGACGACGCGACGGGGTGCTGGTGCTGTTGCTTCTGTGTCACTCACGGACGAAAGCCTACTAGACGACGGAAGTGCCGTATCCCAGACCCACCGGTTTGGTACGAGTGGCGGGACTTGAACCCGCACGCCGTGAGGCAGAGCATTTTGAGTGCCCCGTGTCTGCCGATTCCACCACACTCGCGAGGAGGCCAACACTACCAGCCCGACCCGTGCCTCCCGGCCCGTCGTCGACCGTCTCAGGAGCCCTCGAGCGCCTCGATCGCCGTCACGAGACCGGCTCGTCGCGGCGACCGCCGCGGCAGCACCGCGAGCAGCGCGCGCAGCACGAGCGCGTCGGTCGCACCGTCCGGGGTGCGCGCCCACGCGAGCAGGGCGTCGACGCCGCCGTCGGCGACGACCGACTCGCGGAACCGCAGCCGCACCAGGTCACGGACCGCGTCCACGCCCGGTGCGGCGGAGCCCGGCAGGACCGGTCCGGCGTACCGGTCGACGGCCTGGAGGCGCGCCCCGCGTTCGAGCGCGGACAGCACGCCGTCGACGTCGGTCCGGACCCCGGCCAGCCGGTACGGCCGCGACGTCACGGTCACGTCCGGCGCGTGCTGCGCGAGGACCCGCCGGAGCCGGACGACCTCGGCGCGCAGGGTGACGACCGAGCCCGGGTCACCGTAGACGGCCGCGGCGAGGTCGGTCGCCGCGAGGCCGTCGGGGTGCGCGGCGAGCACGACGAGCAGCTCGGAGTGCCGGGCGGACAGCTCGACCCGGCGGTCGGCGATCCGGAGCACGGCGGTGTCGGTCCCGAGCACGGTCAGTCGGGCCGGCGGCACGCGGGGTGTCCGCGCGCGTGGACGGACCGCGGCCAGGGCCAGCCGGGCCTCGGCGGCGGCGACCGTGGCGGCGAGCAGCGGCAGCGTGTGCCGCTCGACGGCGCGGTCGTCGCCCGTCAGGTCGAGCACCCCCACCGTGGCACCGCTCGCGTCGTGCACCGGGACGGCCGTGCACGAGAACGGCTTGACGGCGTTCGCGTAGTGCTCGTCGGACCGGATCTGCACCGGACGGTCCAGACGCAGTGCCGTGCCGGGCGCGCTGGTGCCGACGCGGTCCTCCGACCAGTCGGCTCCGGGGACGAAGCCCATGTCCTCGGCGGCACGACGCGTGGAGCGGGCGCCGTCGACCCAGACGAGACGACCCGCGGCGTCCGCGACGGCGACGACGCAGCCAGCCGAGCGGGAGTCGTCGAGCAGCAGCCGACGGACCACCGGCAGCAGGGTGGAGAGCGGGCCGTCGTGTCGTACGGCGTCGAGTTCGTCGTCGTCGAGGGCGAGGACCGGGGTGGCGTCGGGGTCGACCCGGGCGGACCGCTGCCAGGACGCGGCGACGAGCGGGCGGAGCCGACCGGGTGCGCGCATGCGTCCTCCGATCGACCCCACCCGCCGCTCCGTCGCGACGCGTACGGTCAGCCTACGTCCGGGCCACGCGCGGGACCAGGCCGAGATCGGCGAGCTCGGCGTCGTCGAACATCCGCGACCGGGTCAGGAACCGTTTGCCCTCGGGGACCTCGACCGAGAACCCGCCGCCCCGACCGTCGACCACGTCGATCGTCAGGTGCGTGTACTTCCAGTACTCGAACTGCGACACCGACATGTACACCTCGACCGGCTCGAGGCCGTCGACCTGCAACGCGCCGAGCAGGACGTCCCCCGGGCCGGTCCGGAACATGCCGACGGGGTAGCACATCGGGCTCGAGCCGTCGCAGCAGCCGCCGGACTGGTGGAACATCAGCGGGCCGTGCCGGGCGGTGAGGGTGCGCAGCAGCTCCTCCGCCACCGGCGTCACCGCGACGCGTGCGGTGTCGGGCATCAGAAGAAGCCCATCGGTCCATCGGCGTAGGAGACGAGCAGGTTCTTCGTCTGCTGGTAGTGGTCGAGCATCATCTTGTGGTTCTCGCGCCCGATGCCGGACTGCTTGTAGCCGCCGAAGGCCGCACCCGCCGGGTACTGGTGGTACGTGTTCGACCACACGCGCCCGGCCTGGATGTCACGTCCGGCGCGGTACAGGGTCGTGACGTCTCGGCTCCACACCCCGGCGCCGAGCCCGTACAGGGTGTCGTTGGCCGTGGCGATCGCGTCGTCGTAGCCGCTGAAGGACGTCAGGGCGAGCACGGGCCCGAAGATCTCCTCCTGGAAGATCCGCATCGAGTTGTCGCCCTCGAACACCGTCGGCGTGACGTAGTAGCCGCCGGAGAGTTCGCCGCCCAGGTCGGCGCGCTCGCCACCGGTCAGGAGCTTCGCGCCCTCCTGCTTGCCGATGTCGATGTAGCTCAGGATCTTCTCGAGCTGGTCGTTGGACGCCTGGGCGCCGATCATCGTCGACAGGTCGAGCGGGTGTCCCTGCTTGACCGCACGCACGCGTTCCAGGCCGTCGGCGACGAACCCGTCGTAGATCTCCTTCGCCACGAGTGCCCGGGACGGACACGTGCAGACCTCGCCCTGGTTGAGGTTGAAGAAGGTGAAGCCCTCGAGCGCCTTGTCGTAGAAGGAGTCCTTCTCGGCCGCCACGTCGGGGAAGAACACGTTCGGGCTCTTGCCGCCGAGCTCGAGCGTCACCGGGATGAGGCTCTGCGACGCGTACTGCATGATCAGCCGCCCGGTGGTGGTCTCCCCCGTGAAGGCGATCTTCCGGATGTCGGGGTGCTGCGCGAGCGGTGCGCCGACCTCGATGCCGAAGCCGTTGACGACGTTGAGCACCCCGGCGGGAAGCAGGTCGCGGATGAGCTCGACGAGCACGTGGATGGACGCCGCGGTCTGCTCGGCGGGCTTCAGCACGACGCAGTTGCCGGCGGCGAGGGCCGGTGCGAGCTTCCACACGGCCATCAGGATCGGGAAGTTCCAGGGGATGATCTGCCCGACGACGCCGAGCGGTTCGTGGAAGTGGTAGGCCACGGTGTCGTGGTCGATCTCGCCGGCGGAGCCCTCCTGCGCACGGATCGCCCCGGCGAAGTACCGGAAGTGGTCGATCGCGAGCGGGATGTCGGCGCCGAGGGTCTCGCGGATCGGCTTGCCGTTCTCCCACGTCTCGGCGACGGCGAGCATCTCGAGGTGCTCCTCCATGCGGTCCGCGATCTTGTTGAGGATGACGGCACGTTCGGCCGCGCTCGTCCGGCCCCAGGCCGGGAACGCCTTCCAGGCGGCGGCGACGGCGCGGTCGACGTCCGTGGAGTCACCGCGTGCGACCTCGGTGAAGACCTTGCCCGTGACGGGCGTCGGGTTCTCGAAGTACTGCCCGCTGGCGGACGGCACGTACTCACCGCCGATGAAGTGGTCGTACCGGGATCGGTACTCGACCAGGGAGCCGGGCTCGCCGGGTGCGGCGTAGCTGGTGGGCGAGGGTGCGATGGTCATGGTGGTGCCCTTTCGACGACGCTGTCGGGGCGCACGGGTCGCGCGCCTGCTCCGCACCGTACGACCGCGGGGGTTGCAGGTCGTTGCACGGCCCGCGGCTCCGACGGGTAGCGTGCTGGACACCAGCGCCGGCGAACAGGGAGGAGCGCTCGTGGATTCTCGTGCCGTCAGGACGTTCCGGGTGTTCGTCGTCGTCACCGCCGTCGTCGCCATCGCACTGGGCATCGTGGCGATCGTCTGGCCCCGCCCGTCGCTCGTGCTCGTGGCCCTGCTGTTCGGCGTGTACCTCGTCGTGGCCGGGGCACTGCGCGTCTTCGCCGCGGTGCGGGGCCACGGTACCCGCCCGGTGTGGCGGTGGACGTCCGGCATCGTCGGCGGCCTGGTCGCGGTCGCGGGGCTCGTGACGCTGCTCGACCCGGCGATCCCGCTCGTCGTCTACGCCGTGCTCGCCGGGGTCGGGTTCCTGATCGAGGGGGTCGCCGCGATCGTCGGCGGCTTCGTCGGACACCCGGGATCGTCACGCGTCCCGACGGTCGTCAGTGGCGTGCTGTCGATCATCGGTGGCATCGTCGTGCTCGTCGCGCCCGGACTCGCGCTGACCGTCTTCATGGTCTTCGCCGGCATCGCGCTCATCGTCGTCGGGGCCGCGGCCCTGCTGCTCCTGCCGCCGCGCGCCGCCGTCCGCCGGTAGCCGGCGCGCGCCGCCGTCCGCCGCTAGGCTGACCCGGTGCCGAAGAGCAGCCCGAGTGCGTAGGTGACGATCGCCGCACCGAACCCGATGGCGAGCTGCCGGAAGGCCCGCTTGCCGGGGGACGCTCCGCTCAGCACGCCGACGACGGCACCGGTGCCGAGCAGGGCGATGCCCACCAGCCCGCCGGCCACGGCGATCGCCGGCCACCCCTGCATGCCGAACAGGAACGGCAGCACCGGGATGACCGCGCCCGAGGCGAAGAAGCAGAAGCTCGACACCGCGGCGCTCAGCCCGGTGCCGACCGCCTCGTGGTCGTCCGCGACCGCGGTCGGACCCGTCGCCGGCCGCCGCTCGCCGATGCCGGACAGCACCTGCGCGGCGTGCTCGGTCGCCTCGGCCTCGGACATCCCGCGCGCCCGGTAGACCAGCGCGAGCTCGTTCGCGTCGACGTCGAGGTCCGACACCGCCCTGCCGGCCTCGGGATGCGGCGCGGACGCCTCGAGCAGTTCGCGCTGCGACCGGACGGAGACGTACTCCCCCGCCCCCATCGACAACGCGCCGGCGAGCAGGCCGGCGATGCCGCTCAGCAGCACGAAGTGCCGGTCGGCCCCGGAGGCACTGATGCCGATGATGAGCGCCAGGTTCGACACCAGGCCGTCGTTCGCGCCGAACACCGCCGCCCGGAACGTGCCGGAGAGCCGCATCCGGCCACGGTTCGCGAGCCCGCGCACGACCTCGCCGTGGATCCGCTCGTCGGCGGCCATCCGCGCGGTCGCGTCCGAGTCGTCGGCGTACGGCGAGCGGTCCTCGGCGCGCTGCATGAGCGCGAGGACGAAGACCGACCCGAACCGCTTGGCCAGCACGGCGAGCACCCGGGTGCGCAGGCTCCCCCGCTCCGGTCGTCCGACGTCGTCGCCGAGCAGGTCGAGCCAGTGGTCGGCGTGCCGCCCTTCGGCCTCGGCCAGCGCGGCGAGGATCTCGCGTTCCTCGCCGGAACGGCGGGCAGCGAGGTTGCGGTACACGGCCGCTTCGGCACGTTCGTCGGCCAGGTAGCGACGCCAGCGGCGGACGTCGGCGCGCGACGCCGGGGTGTCGGATCGGAGGCTCACAGCGACCATCCTGCCGCCTGCGGCCGACGTCCGGTCACCACCAGGGCCGTGGAGACGCGGCAGGGCGCGGACCGGGGGCGGTCGACGCTGCTCGCGCCGGGCCTCCAGTCCGCGCCCTGGTGGCGACGGATCCCTCGGATCAGTCCCGGACGTAGGCCGGGGCGGCCTCGGCGTGGGCGTCGCCCACCCGGTGCACGCGCAGGTCGTTCGTCGAGCCCTCGATGCCGGGAGGGGACCCGGCCGTCACGATGACGCGGTCGCCGGGAGCGGCCAGGCCGTTCTCGAGGAGGACGTCGTCCACCTGCGAGAAGAGCTCGTCGGTGTGGGTCTTCCGCTCCACCAGGAACGAACGGACTCCCCAGGTGAGGGCCATCCGGCGGCGCGTGGCCTCGTTCGGGGTGAAGGCGATGATCGGCAGACCGTGGCGCAGACGCGACATGCGGCGGGCCGAGTCACCGGACTCGGTGAAGACGCAGAGGTACGACGCCTCGGTGAACTCGGCGATCTCGACGGCGGCGAGGGTGATCGCACCGCCGAGGGTGCGCGGCTTGGTGCCGAGTGGCGCGATGCGCTCGAGACCGTGGTCCTCGGTGGACTCGACGATGCGGGCCATGGTGCGGACGGTCTGCACCGGGTACTCACCGACGCTCGTCTCACCGGACAGCATGACCGCGTCCGCACCGTCGAGGACGGCGTTGGCGACGTCGGAGGTCTCCGCGCGGGTGGGGATCGGCGACGAGATCATCGACTCGAGCATCTGCGTCGCGACGATGACCGGCTTGGCCATGCGGCGGGACAGCTCGACGGCGCGCTTCTGCACGATCGGGACGGCCTCGAGCGGGAGCTCGACGCCGAGGTCACCGCGGGCGACCATGATGCTGTCGAAGGCGTCGATGATCTCCTCGAGGGCGTCGACGGCCTGGGGCTTCTCGACCTTGGCGATGACCGGCAGGCGCTTGCCCTCTTCGTCCATGATCTCGTGGGCACGCACGACGTCGCTCGCGTTGCGCACGAACGACAGCGCGATGAGGTCGGCGCCCTGGCGGATCGCCCAGCGCAGGTCGGCCTCGTCCTTCTCGCTCAGCGCGGGGACGTTGACGGCGACACCGGGCAGGTTGATGCCCTTGTTGTTGGACACCGTGCCGGGGACGACGACCTCGGTGCGGACCCGCACGCCGTCGGTGTCGAGGACACGGAGGCGGACACGGCCGTCGTCGATGAGCAGCGGGTCGCCGGGCTTGACGTCCTGCGGCAGGCCCTTGAACGTCGTGCCGCAGATCTCCTTCGAGCCCGGGACGTCCTCGGTCGTGATGGTGAAGACGTCACCGACCGCCAGGTCGTGCGGGCCGTCGGCGAAGCGTGCCAGACGGATCTTCGGACCCTGCAGGTCGACGAGGATCGCGACGGGCTTGCCGAGTTCTTCGGCGGCACGACGGACGTTGACGTAGTTGGCCTCGTGGACGCTGTAGTCACCGTGGCTGAGGTTGAGGCGGGCGACGTCGACGCCCGCTTCGATGATCTCCTTGACGGTCTCGTAGTCCGACGTTGCCGGTCCGAGCGTCGAAACGATCTTTGCGCGTCTCAATGGATTCCTTCGTGGTGGTGGATGGAGCTTGGGTTTCCGCGCTGTGGGGCCGCGCGGAACGGATCGAGGCCACCAGCACCCTACCGAGTGCTGGTGGCCTCACGCTCACGGGAGCGTGAGCATCTGGTGGAGACGGTCCGCCGTCCGGCGGCGGTCCGACATCTGGTGTGCGTCCGACATCAGACGGAGATCGCCCGGTCGGTCGCCTTGACCGGTGCCGGCAGGATCGTGGAGCCCTCGAGGTACTCGTCGACCTGTGCGGCCGCGGCACGGCCCTCGGCGATCGCCCAGACGATGAGCGACTGCCCACGACCCGCGTCGCCGGCGACGAACACCCCGGCCTCGTTGGTCGCGTAGTCGGCACGGCGGTCGAGCGCCCCCGAGACCGTCGTCGGCAGCCCGAGCTGCGGCTCGATCGTGTCCGACTCGGGGCCGGTGAAGCCCATCGCGATGAGGACGAGGTCGGCCGGGATCTCCCGCTCGCTGCCCGCCTTCGGGACCCGTCGGCCGTCGAGGTACTCGGTCTCGGCGACCCGCAGCGCACGGACCTCGCCGGCGTCGTTCGACAGGAACTCGACGGTGGAGGCGAGGAAGTGCCGCTCGCCGCCCTCTTCGTGGGCGCTCGTGACCTCGAACACGGTCGGGAACATCGGCCACGGCTGGTCGGACGGGCGCTCGAGCGGCGGCTGCTTGCCGATCGCCAGGTTCGTCACGCTCAACGCGCCCTGGCGGTGGGCGGTGCCGATGCAGTCCGCGCCGGTGTCGCCACCGCCGATGACGACGACGTGCTTGCCCTCGGCCGTGATCTGGTTGTCGACCGTCGTGCCCGCGTTCGCCTTGTTCTGCTGGACCAGGTAGTCCATCGCGAAGTGCACGCCCTCGAGGTCACGCCCCGGGATCGGGAGGTCGCGCGGCACCGTGGCACCGGTGGCGACGACGACCGCGTCGTAGCGCGACTTCAGGTCGTCCCAGGTGATGTCCTTGCCGATCTCGACCCCGGCACGGAACCGGGTGCCCTCGGCCTGCATCTGGGCGAGGCGCGCGTCGATCTGGCGCTTCTCCATCTTGAAGTCCGGGATGCCGTAGCGGAGCAGGCCGCCGATGCGGTCGTCCCGCTCGTAGACGGCGACCGTGTGGCCGGCACGCGTGAGCTGCTGCGCGGCGGCGAGGCCGGCGGGGCCGGAGCCCACGACGGCGACGGTCTTGCCCGTCAGGCGCTCCGGCGGGTGCGGGGTGACCCAGCCGTTCTGGAACGCCTGGTCGATGATCGAGACCTCGACCTGCTTGATCGTCACCGGGGGCTGGTTGATGCCGAGCACGCACGACGACTCGCACGGTGCCGGGCAGAGCCGACCCGTAAACTCCGGGAAGTTGTTCGTCTCGTGCAGGCGCTCGATCGCCTGCCGGCCCTCACCGCGCCAGGTCAGGTCGTTCCACTCCGGGATCAGGTTGCCGAGCGGGCAGCCCTGGTGGCAGAACGGCACGCCGCAGTCCATGCAGCGGCCGGCCTGGCGCTTCAGGACACCGGACTCCTGCTGCTCGTAGACCTCTTTCCAGTCCATGAGCCGCACGGGCACGGGTCGCCGGGGCGGCAGTTCGCGTTCCTGGACCTTCAGGAATCCCTTGGGGTCAGCCACCGGTCACCTCCATGATCCTGTTCCAAACGATGTCACCGTCGGGGTCGAGCCCCTCGTCGACGGCCTGTCTGCGTGTCTCGAGCACCGCCGCGTAGTCGCGCGGCAGCACCTTGACGAAGTCGCTCAGGTCTCCGGACGCCAGCAGGTCGGACGCGAGCGTCGACCCCGTCTCGTCGGCGTGCCGGGTGAGCAGGTCGGTGACGATCTCGACGTCGGCGCTGTCGAGCGCCTCGAGCCGGAGTTCGCCGGACAGCAGGGCGTCGGTGTTCACGTGCTCCTCGCGGAGCCCACGGACGTACGCCGTCCCACCGGACATACCGGCACCGAGGTTCCGGCCGGTCTCGCCGAGGATGAGCGCGAGCCCGCCCGTCATGTACTCGAGCGCGTGGTCGCCCACGCCCTCGACGACGGCTGTGGCACCGGAGTTCCGCACCAGGAACCGTTCACCCACGATGCCGCGGATGAACATGCTGCCCTGGGTGGCGCCGTACCCGATGACGTTGCCGGCGATGACGTTCTCGGCGGGGTCGAAGCCCGAACCGGCGTCGGGACGGACGACGATCTGGCCGCCGGAGAGCCCCTTGCCGACGTAGTCGTTGCTGTCGCCGATGAGCCGCAGCGTGATGCCCGCCGGCAGGAACGCGCCGAGCGACTGCCCGGCGGAACCGCGCAGCGTCACGTCGATCGAACCGTTCGGCAGACCGTGCTCGCCGTGTCGCAGGGTCACCTGGTGGCCGAGCATGGTGCCGACGGCACGCTCGGTGTTGCGGATGGGCAGGTCGAGCGCGATCGAACCGCCGTGGTCGAGCACGTCCGCGGTCTGCTGGATGAGCTGCACGTCGAAGTGCTGGTCCAGCTCGTGGTCCTGCTCGCGGTGGTGGCGGCGCGGTTCGGCGTCGTCGAAGCGCGGTCCCTTGAGCACCGGCGCGAGGTCGAGCCCGGAGGCCTTCCAGTGCTCGACGGCACGGTCGACGTCGAGCGCGTCGGTCTGCCCGATCGCCTCGTCGAGGCTGCGGAAGCCGAGCTCGGCGAGGAGCTCGCGGACCTCTTGCGCGATGAACTGGAAGAAGTTGACGACGAACTCGGGCTTGCCGGAGAACCGTTTGCGGAGCTCGGGGTTCTGCGTGGCGACGCCGACCGGGCAGGTGTCCAGGTGGCAGACGCGCATCAGGATGCAGCCCTCGACCACGAGTGGTGCGGTGGCGAAGCCGTACTCCTCGGCCCCGAGCAACGCGGCCACGACGACGTCGCGCCCGGTCTTCATCTGCCCGTCCACCTGCACGACGACGCGGTCGCGCATGCCGTTCAGCATGAGCGTCTGCTGGGTCTCGGCCAGGCCGATCTCCCACGGCGTGCCGGCGTGCTTGAGCGAGTTCAGCGGGCTCGCGCCGGTGCCGCCGTCGTGGCCGGACACGAGCACGACGTCGGCCAGGGCCTTCGTCACGCCGGCCGCGACCGCACCGATGCCGGACTGGCTCACGAGCTTCACGTGGACGCGCGCGGCCGGGTTGGCGCGCTTGACGTCGAAGATCAGCTGCTTGAGGTCCTCGATGGAGTAGATGTCGTGGTGCGGCGGCGGCGAGATGAGCCCGACGCCCGCGGTGGCGTGCCGGGTGCGGGCCACCCACGGGTAGACCTTCGCCGGGGGCAGCTGCCCGCCCTCGCCGGGCTTCGCGCCCTGCGCCATCTTGAGCTGGATGTCGGTGGCGTGCGTCAGGTACATGCTCGTCACGCCGAAGCGGCCGGAGGCGACCTGCTTGATCGCGCTGCGACGCTCGGGGTCGAGCAACCGGTCGACGTCCTCGCCACCCTCGCCCGTGTTCGATCGGCCACCGAGTCGGTTCATCGCGATGGCGAGCGTCTCGTGGGCCTCCTTCGAGATGGACCCGTACGACATCGCACCCGTGTTGAACCGCTTGACGATCGACTCGATCGACTCGACCTCGTCGAGCGCGATGGGCTTCCGAGCGCCCTGCTTGAACCGGAACAGCCCGCGGAGCGTCATGAGCTGCTCGGACTGGTCGTCCACGGCGCTCGAGTACTCGCGGAAGATGTCGTACCGGCGAGCACGGGTGGCGTGCTGCAGGCGGAACACCGTGTCCGGGTTGAACAGGTGCGGCGGGCCCTGCCGGCGCCACTGGTACTCGCCACCGATCTGCAGCCGCTCGTGGGAGAGCACCGCGCCGTCCTGCGGGTACGCCTGGGCGTGCCGCTCGGCGTTCTCCTTGGCGATGACGTCGATGTCGACGCCACCCAGGATCGACGAGGTGCCCGTGAAGTACCTGTCGACGAACTCCTGGCTGAGCCCGACGGCCTCGAACGCCTGTGCGCCCGCGTAGCTGGACACCGTGGAGATGCCCATCTTCGACATGATCTTCAGGACGCCCTTGCCGAGCGCCTTGATGACGTTCTTGACGGCCTGCTCCGGTGTGATCCCGGGGATCATGCCGGCTCGGACCAGGTTCTCGCAGGTCTCCATCGCCAGGTACGGGTTGATCGCCGAGGCGCCGTACCCGATGAGGGTCGCCACGTGGTGGACCTCGCGCACGTCGCCGGCCTCGACGATGAGCCCGACCTTCATCCGCTGCTCGGTGCGGATCAGGTGGTGGTGGACCGCGGCGAGGAGCAGGAGGCTCGGCACCGGTGCCTGCTCGGAGTTGCCGTCGCGGTCGGACAGCACGATGAACTGCTTGCCGGACTCGATCGCGGCGTCGACCTCGTCGCACACGGCGGCGATGCGCTTCTGCATCGCCTTCTTGCCGGCGTCGACGCGGTACAGGCCCTTGATCGTGACGGTCAGGTGGCGACCCGACTCGGTCTCGAAGTGCTGGACCTTGGCGAGCTGGTCGTTGTCGATCACCGGGAAGTCGAGCGTGATCTGCTTCGCGTGCTCGGGGCCGGCGGAGAGCAGGTTGCGCTCCGGACCGAGTCCCATCCCCATCGAGGTGATGACCTGCTCGCGGATCGAGTCGAGCGGCGGGTTGGTCACCTGCGCGAACTGCTGCGTGAAGTAGTCGAACAGCAGCCGCGGACGCTCCGACAGCACGGCGATCGGGGTGTCCGAACCCATCGCACCGAGGGGTTCGGCCCCCGCTGCCGCCATCGGGCGCAGCAGGATCCGGACCTCTTCCTCGGTGTACCCGAACGCGCGCTGCCGTCGGGTGACCGAGGCCGGGGTGTGCACGATGTGCTCGCGCTCCGGCAGGTCGTTGAGGTTGATGCGGCCGGCTTCGAGCCAGTCTCCCCACGGCCCCGAGGCGGCGAGCTCGCGCTTGACCTCGTCGTCCTCGATGATGCGCCCGGCCTCGGTGTCCACCAGGAACATCCGGCCCGGACGCAGGCGGCCCTTGCGCACGACCTTGGCGGCCGGCACGTCGATGACGCCCGTCTCGGAGCCCATGACGATGAGGCCGTCGTCCGTGACCAGGAAGCGTCCGGGGCGCAGGCCGTTGCGGTCGAGGGTGGCGCCGACGAGCGAGCCGTCGGTGAAGGTGATCGCGGCGGGGCCGTCCCACGGCTCCATGAGCATCGAGTGGTACTCGTAGAACGCGCGGAGGTCCGGATCCATCCCGACCTGGTTCTCCCACGCCTCGGGCACCATCATCGACACGGCGTGCGGCAGGGTCCGGCCGGTCAGGGTCAGCAGCTCGAGGACCTCGTCGAACGAGGCCGAGTCGCTCGCCCCCGGGCTCACGATGGGCAGCAGCGGCGCCATGTCGCCGAGCAGTTCGCTCTCGAGCTGCGACTGGCGCGCGCGCATCCAGTTGCGGTTGCCGCGCACCGTGTTGATCTCGCCGTTGTGGGCGATCGTCCGGAACGGCTGCGCGAGCGGCCACGACGGGAACGTGTTGGTGGAGTACCGCGAGTGCACGATCGCGAGCTTCGAAGCGAAGCGCTCGTCGCTGAGGTCCGGGTAGAACGGCTCGAGCTGGAGCGTCGTGACCATGCCCTTGTAGACCATGGTGCGGCTCGACAGCGACATGAAGTACAGGTCGTTGTCGTGCTCGGCGCGCTTGCGGAGCCGGAAGGCCTGGCGGTCCAGCGCGATGCCGCTCCACGAGGCACCGTGCACGTCGTGCCGGATGGAGGCGACGAACAGCTGCTCGAACGCCGGCATCGCGGCACGGGCCAGCGTGCCGAGGACCTCCGGACGCACCGGGACCTCGCGCCACCCGAGGACCTTCAGGCCCTCTTCGCGGGCGAGCCGCTCGACGGCACCCTTCACCGCGTGGCGCGCGTCGTCGTCGAGGGGCAGGTAGGCGGTACCGACGGCGTACTCCCCCGCTGCCGGCAGCTCGAAGGGCACGACGGCCCGGAGGAACTCGTCGGGCACCTGGCACAGGATGCCCGCGCCGTCACCGGTACCCGCGTCGGAGCCCACGGCACCGCGGTGCTCGAGGTTCCGGAGCGCACCGAGCGCCGCGTCGACGATGTCGTGTCCGGGCGTGCCGCGCAGGGTCGCGACCATCGCGAGGCCGCAGGCGTCCTTCTCGTTCGCCGGGTCGTACATGCCCGTGGCGTCCGGGATCGCGGAGAAGCGGCGGTGCGGCGGCACGAGGCTCGTCGGTGCCGAGGGCTGGGTTGGCTGGAGCGCCATGGGGAACCGTCCTCACGAGGAAGTGGAACAGGGACAGCGGTGGCCCGGTGGTGCGTTCCGCCCGAGCGGGCGGGACTGGTGCCCGTGCCCGCCGTCAGTGAGTTGCCCTGTCGGCCGGCGAGGTTGCTGGGCCCCGCTTGTGGCGGAGACCGTCTGGTGCTGCTGCTGGTGGTGGTGCTGCACGTGACCGGTGGTCGTCGGGAGCGGGTGCTCCCACCACGGGATCAGCGAGTGGTCGTGACCGGTTCGTCGCTCGTGACGCCGTCTGCTGCGTCGTCATCGTGCTCCGAGAAGGTGTCCTCGGAGTCTACAACGGAGGCCGGACGGGGCCCGCGACCCGGCAGGTACGGGCTCGGCTCCTTGCCGGTGTGCCGACGGCTCTGCACCACGAAGATCAGGATGCCGATGACGACCGCGGCGAGGGCGACCCACACGTTGGTGCGGACGCCGGAGAAGGTCTCGCTCGTGTCGACGCGGATGGACTCGAGCACCGAGCGTCCGGCGCCGTACCAGATCAGGTACAGACCGAGGACCTTGCCCCACTGCAGCGTGAACTTGCGCGCCAGGAAGAGGATGACGACGACGCCGAGGACGTTCCAGATGATCTCGTACAGGAACGTCGGGTGGAACAGCGTGCCCTCGGGCAGGCCCTTCGGGAACGCGGCGTTGCTCGAGTCGATCTCGAGGCCCCAGGGCAGGCTCGTCGGCATGCCGAAGAGCTCCTGGTTGAAGTAGTTGCCCAGGCGGCCGAAGGCCTGCGCGAGCAGGACGCCCGGCACCACGGCGTCGATGAACGACGTGAACCGCAGGCCCACCTGGCGGCAGCCGATCCACGCGCCCACCGAACCGAGGATGAGCGCCCCGAAGATTGCGAGCCCGCCCTCCCAGATGTACAGGAAGGACAGCGGGTCGATGCCGGGGCCGAAGTAGTCGGACACGTGGGTGAACACGTGGAAGAGGCGACCGCCGATGATGCCGGCGGGCACGGCCCAGATCGCGATGTCGATGATGATCCAGCGCTCGACGCCACGGGCGTTGAGTCGTCGGTTCGCCAGGACGACCGCGGCCACGATCCCGATCAGGATGCAGATCGCGTACGCGTGGATGCGGAAGTCGAGGGGCAGCGACCAGCCGAAAGCGTCGCGCAGCCAGGCGGTCAGGTCGAAGTACTGCCAGGCGGTGCTCGGACTCGGGATGCTCAGGAGGGGCATGGAGGTGCTGTCGCCTTTCGGAACTGACGGGGCGCGGTCGACGTGGCGTCGGCCTCGCTCACTGTAGCGCGGCTCACGGGCCGGACAGGAACTGGACTAGCGGCGGCGGGCGCCGGTGGCGAGGTCGGCGGCACGGTCGGCGACACCCTGCACACCGAGGTCGGCCAGCGCGCGGACGAACGCGGACCCGACGATGGCACCGTCGGCGTACTCGAGCACCTCGCCGACCTGCTCGGCCGTCGAGATCCCGAGACCCACGCAGGTGCGCTCGACCCCGGCGTCGCGCAGGCGCGACACCACCGTGCGTGCGGCGACGTCGACCCCGGCGCGTGCACCGGTCACACCCATCGTGGAGACGGCGTAGACGAAGCCACGGCTGGCCCGGACCGCCTGGCGCATGCGCTCGTCGGACGAGGAGGGTGCGGCGAGGAAGACCCGGTCGAGCCCGGTCCGCTCGGAGGCCTCGGTCCACGCGGCGGCCTCGTCGGGGATGAGGTCTGGCGTGATGAGGCCGGCGGCACCGGCCGCGACGAGATCGTCGGCGAAACGGTCCACGCCGTAGCGCAGCACCGGGTTCCAGTAGGTCATGACGAGGACCGGCACGTCGACCCGCTCGGTGATCTGCTGCACGGCGTCGAAGACCTGTGCCACCCGGAAGCCGTTCGCCAGGCTCTCCTCGGCCGCCCGCTGGATCACGGGGCCGTCCATCACCGGGTCGGAGTACGGCAGGCCGAACTCGATGACGTCCACGCCGTTCTCGGCGAGGGCGACGGCGGCGTCGACGCTGGTCTGCAGGTTCGGGTACCCCGCGGGCAGGTAGCCGACGACGGCTCCGGCGCGCTCGGCGTTGGCGGTGTCGATCGTCGTTGCGACGGTCCGGTTCGTGGTCACAGCTGCACCGCGTTCTCGTCGAGGATGCCGAAGTAGCGACTGGCGGACGCGACGTCCTTGTCACCCCGGCCGGACAGGTTCACGAGCACGACGCCCTCGGGGCCGAGCTCCTTGCCGAGCTTGATGGCGCCGGCGAGGGCGTGGGAGGACTCGATCGCCGGAATGATGCCCTCGGTCTGGCTCAGCAGGCGGAAGGCCTCCATCGCCTCGGTGTCGGTGATCGGCTGGTACTCCGCACGGCCGATCGACGCAAGGTACGCGTGCTCCGGTCCGACGCTCGGGTAGTCGAGTCCGGCGGAGATGCTGTGGCTCTCGATCGTCTGGCCGTCCTCGTCCTGCATCAGGTACGACTTCGCGCCCTGCAGCACGCCCTCGCGACCGAGCGTGATGCTCGCCGCGTGCCGGCCGGTCTCGACGCCGTCGCCGCCGGCCTCGAAGCCGTGCAGTGCGACGGACTCGTCGTCGAGGAACGCCTCGAAGATGCCCATCGCGTTCGAACCACCACCGACACACGCCGCGACGGCGTCCGGCAGGCGCCCGACGCGGTCGAGGACCTGCTGGCGTGCCTCCTCGCCGATGACCTTGTGGAACTCGCGCACCATCTCGGGGAACGGGTGCGGACCGGCGACCGTGCCGAGCAGGTAATGCGTCGACTCGACGTTGGCGACCCAGTCGCGCAGGGCGTCGTTGATGGCGTCCTTCAGGGTGCGCGAACCGGTCTCGACAGGGATCACCTCGGCGCCGAGCAGGCGCATCCGGGCCACGTTGAGCGCCTGTCGCTCGGTGTCCACGGCGCCCATGTAGACGACGCACTCCATGCCGAACAGTGCGGCAGCGGTGGCGGTGGCGACGCCGTGCTGGCCGGCACCCGTCTCGGCGATCAGGCGGGTCTTGCCGAGCCGACGGGCGACGAGCGCCTGGCCGAGGACGTTGTTGATCTTGTGGGACCCGGTGTGGTTCAGGTCCTCGCGCTTCAGGATGACCCGGGCACCACCGGCGTGCTTCGCGAACCGCGGCACCTCGGTGATGATCGAGGGGCGCCCGGTGTAGTCGCGCTGCAGCTCGTCGAGCTCCGCCCGGAACGCCGGGTCCGCCCAGGCCTGACGGAAGGCGGCCTCGAGCTCGTCGAGCGCGAGGACGAGTGACTCGGGGACGAAGCGTCCGCCGAAGTCACCGAAGTAGGGGCCGTGCAGGTCGCGGAGTGAGGTCACGATGTGTCTCCCGGGACGAGTCCGACGCGGCCGGTCAGCCGCGTCGGACGGGTGGAACGTGCGGCCGCGGTCGGCGGCCTCGATGCGTGGGCGGAGCCGGTCAGGCCCGGTCGGCGGCGTCGACGAACGACGCCAGGGTCGCGGCGGGGTCGTCCCCCGTCACGAGCGCTTCGCCGACCAGGACGACGTCGGCACCCGCAGCACGGTAGTGGGCGACGTCGGCCGGACCGGAGACCGCGGACTCGGCGACGCGCACGACCCCGTCGGGGATGCGGTCGGCGAGCGACCCGAACAGGTCGCGGTCCAGCGAGAAGTCGGTGAGGTCCCGCGCGTTGACGCCGAGGATGCGGGCGCCGGCGTCGAGGCCACGCGTGACCTCGTCGCCGGAGTGCGCCTCGACCAGCACGCGCATGCCGAGTTCTTCGGCCAGGGTGTGCAGCTCGACCAGGCGGGCCTGCTCGAGCGCCGCCACGATGAGCAGCACGACGTCGGCTCCGGACGCCCGGGCCTCGATCACCTGGTACGGGTCGGCGATGAAGTCCTTGCGGAGCACGGGCACCCCGACACGAGCCTTCACGGCTTCGAGGTCGGCGAGGCTGCCGAGGAACTTGCGCCCCTCGGTCAGGACGCTGATCGTCGAGGCCCCGCCACGCTCGTAGTCGGCGGCCAGGGCTGCAGGATCGGCGATCGCGGCCATCGACCCGCGGGACGGGCTGGCTCGCTTGACCTCGGCGATGATCTTCACCCGGTCGCCCGGGCTGAGGAACGCGAGGGCGTCGAGCGGCGACGCCACCCGGTCGAGGTCGCGTTCGACGTCCGAGTACGGACGGTCGACACGACGGGCGGCGGCGTCCTCGAGCGCGCCCGCGACGAGGGTCTCGAGCACGTTCGGCATCGGGAGGCCCCTACTCGCCGTGGTGCTTGGGGACGAACTTCGGACCGTCGACGCCGTAGCCGGCCTTCTTCATCACGCCACCGACGACGAGGCCGATGAGGACGACGCCAGCGGAGGCCCAGACGCCCCACGGCTGGTCGAACCAGAAGAACAGCGTGCCTGCCGCGAATCCGATCAGCATGATCACGACGGCGGTCCAGGCGGCCGGCGAGTGGCCTTCGCCGAGTTCTGCGGGCTCAGTGTTGCTCACGGTGCTCCTCGTTCTGCTCCGGCGTCGTCGGTCGAGCGACGCCCTGTCGATCCTACCGCGTCGTCACTCGGCGCCCCCGCGCCCGCGCCGTCGGCGGTGGTCGGGTCCACGCCCGCGCTCAGGTCGTCCCAGTCGACGACCGCGTCGCGCTGGACAGGTGCTGCTGCGCGTGCCGCCGCGGCGGCTCCGGCGGTCGCGGCACCGTACTTCCGGCTCGGGCCGGGCCAGGCGCGCTGGACCACGATGACGACCACGCCGAGCAGCACGGCGAGCACGCCGCCCGCGATCCCGACGGCGGGCCACGGGCTCACGGAGACGCTCGACACGACGCCGCGGACGGCGCCGAGGTCGCTGACCCCGGCGACCTCGCCGACGGCCCCGCGTGCAGCGGCGATCGGGTCACGGAGTGTGGTGATCCCACTGACGACCACGCCGAGGCCGAGCAGGATCTCGACGGCGGCGAGCACGATGCGCAGCACCCGTCCGGCGATGGTCATCGCCAGGAAGAGCGCGAGGCTCGCGATCGCCAGCGCGGTGTACTGCGGCACGACCGCAGCGCCGTCGGCCGAGACCGTCGAGGTGACGGCAGCGCCCGCGTGCAGGCGCACGGTGAACCAGGTCTGGGTCCAGGCGAGCATGACGACGCCAGCGACCAGGAGCCCGGCGACGACCACGATCGGACGCGAGCGCTTCACGAGCGGACCTCGCGCATCCGGTTGGCCGTGGCGACGGCACGCAACGGGGCGGCGGCCTTGTTGACCGCCTCGACGTGCTCGGTCTCCGGGTCGGAGTCCGCGACGAGTCCGGCACCGGCCTGCACGCGGGCGACGCCGTCCTTGATCAGGGCGGTACGGATCGCGATCGCCAGGTCGGCGTCACCGGCGAAGTCGAAGTACCCGACGACACCGGCGTACGCACCGCGCTTCGCCGGCTCGAGCTCGTCGATGATCTCGAGCGCACGCGGCTTCGGCGCGCCCGAGAGCGTGCCGGCCGGGAACGTCGCCCGGAACACGTCGATCGCCGAGGCGTCGGGACGCACCCGCCCCTCGACGCTCGACACCAGGTGCATGATGTGGCTGAACCGCTCGACGGTCATGAACTCGGTGACGCTGACGGTGCCCGGCTCGCACACCTTCTGCAGGTCGTTGCGGGCGAGGTCGACGAGCATCAGGTGCTCGGCGCGCTCCTTCGGGTCGCCGAGCAGGTCCTCGCCGAGGTGGACGTCCGCTTCGGGCGTCGCACCACGCGGGCGGGACCCCGCGATCGGGTGTGTGATGGCCCGGTCGCCCTGCACCTTCACCAGGGCCTCGGGCGAGGCGCCGACGATCCAGAACCGCTCGTCGGCGGTGTCCGCGAGGGCGAGGAAGTACATGTACGGGCTCGGGTTCAGCGTCCGGAGCACCCGGTAGACGTCGAGCGGGTCGGCCGTGACCTCGTGGTCGAACCGCTGCGAGACGACGACCTGGAACACGTCACCGTCGCGGATGAAGCCCTTCGAACGCTCGACGGCCGCCATGTAGTCGGCCGGGCTCGTGCGGTGCGTCGGGGTCGGCTCCGCGATCTCGAAGGCCTCGGCGACGGTCGCGACGCTCGGCTGGACCAGGTCGCCCTGCATGCGGTCGAGGCGCTGCTGCGCGTCCGCCCAGAGGGTGTCAGCGTCGTCGGTGCCGTCGTTCAGCACGCTCGCGACGAGCAGCACGAGACCGGTGCGGTGGTCGAGCGCGGCGAGTTCGGAGACGAACGACAACGCCTGGCCGGGCACGTCGAAGTCGGCCGGCGGCACGTTCGGCAGGTGCTCGAGCTGCCGCACGGCCTCCCAACCGATGAAGCCGACGGTGCCGCCGACGAGCGGCGGCGAGCCGGGCACGCGGGGCGTGGCCCAGCGCTCGTGCAGCCGCGCGAGGACTTCGAGCGGGGCACCGTCGAGCGACCCGACGGCGCGCTCGGCGTCGATGCCGGTGTCGATCCACGCCGCGCGGTCGCCGTCCTGCGTCAGGACGCCGAAACTCCGCACGCCGACGAACGACCAGCGGGACCACAGGCCGCCCTGACCGGCGGACTCGAGCAGGAAGGACCCGGGGCGGCCGTCGGCGAGCTTGCGGTAGACGCCGACCGGCGTCTCGCTGTCGCCGTACAGCGCGCGGACGACCGGCAGGACGCGGTGGTCGCCGAGCAGGCCGTCGAACTCGGGTCGGGAGGTCGTGTGCGGGGTCTCGGAGATCGTCGCGGTGGTCATCGGGTCGGCTCCACGGCCGTGTCCGCCGGGGCGGACATGGTCACGGGCGCGAGCGGGTCCACGTCGAAGCACCGGTGCGCACCGGTGTGGCACGCCGCCCCGACCTGCTGCACGGTGACGAGGAGCGTGTCGTCGTCGCAGTCCAGCGCAGCGCCCCGGACGTACTGGGCGTGGCCCGACGTGTCGCCCTTCCGCCAGTACTCGTTCCGCGACCGCGACCAGAAGGTCACACGGCCTTCGGTGAGGGTGCGGCGGAGGGCTTCCCGGTCCATGTAGCCGAGCATGAGGACGTCCTTCGACGATTCCTCCTGCACGATGGCGGGGAGCAGGCCGTCCGCACCGAAGCGTGCGCGGTCGAGGACCGCCTCGGTGTCGGTGCTGGTGCTGTCGGTCATGAGGCTCCTAGCCTACGGCGGCGGATCAGCGGACGGCGTGGCCGGTCGCGCGGAGCGCGGCCTTGACGTCCCCCACGGTCATCTCGCCACGGTGGAAGACGCTGGCGGCGAGGACTGCATCCGCACCCGCGTCGACGGCGGGGGCGAAGTGCTCGACACGACCCGCGCCTCCCGAGGCGATCACCGGGACGGACGAGACGGCGCGTACCGCGGCCACGAGTTCGAGGTCGAACCCGTTCTTCGTGCCGTCGGCGTCGATGGAGTTGACGAGCAGTTCCCCGGCGCCTCGCTCGACGGCCTCGCGTGCCCACGCGATGGCGTCGAGGTCGGACTCGGTCCGCCCGCCGTGGGTGGTGACCACGAAGCCCGACGGCATCCGGTCGGACCGCTTGACGTCGAGCGACAGCACGACGGCCTGGGCACCGAACCGGTCGGCGATCTCGCCGATGAGCTCGTGCCGGGCGATCGCTGCGCTGTTCACGCCGATCTTGTCGGCGCCGCACTGCTGCAGCCGCGAGACGTCGTCGACGCTGCGCACCCCGCCGCCGACGGTGAGCGGGATGAAGACCTGCTCGGCGGCCCGGGTCACGGTGTCGTACATCGTCGCCCGGTTCTCGACCGTGGCACCGACGTCGAGGAAGGTCAGCTCGTCAGCACCCTGCTCGTAGTACCGGGCCGCGAGCTCGACGGGGTCACCGGCGTCCTGGAGGTCCAGGAAGTTGACGCCCTTGACGACGCGGCCGCCCTTGACGTCGAGGCACGGGATGACCCGGACCGACACGCCCCCGGCGGTCACAGGCGTGCGGCGTGGATCGGGCTGACGAGGATCGCCCGGGCGCCGAGGTCGTAGAGCGCGTCCATGATGAGGTTCGCGTCGTCGCGCGGGATCATCACGCGGACCGCCGCCCAGTCGCGATCGTGCAGCGGTGAGACCGTGGGCGACTCGATGCCGGACGCCACCGCCGTCGCCTGCTCGAGCAGCGCCGTGGGGACGTCGTAGTCGAGCATCACGTAGCCACGGGCGACGAGCACGCCCTGCAGGCGTCGGCGGAGCACGTCGATACCGGGGATGGTCTCGTCGGTGCTGACGAGCACCGCGGTCGACTCGAGGATCACCGGGCCGAAGATCTCGAGGCCCGCCTGCCGGAGCGTGCTCCCCGTCGACACGACGTCGGCCACGGCGTCGGCGACCCCGAGCCGCACGGCGCTCTCGACCGCGCCGTCGAGCTTCACGAGCGTGGAGCTGACCCCGTGCTCGGCGAGGAACGCACCGACCAGGCCGGGGTAGCTCGTCGCGACCCGGACGCCGTCGAGGTCCTGCAGCGAAGCGAACCGACCGGGCGTGCCGGCGAACCGGAAGGTGGAGTCGGCGAAGCCGAGCGCGTCGACCTCGTGGGCCTCGGACCCGGAGTCGAGCAGCAGGTCACGGCCGGTGATGCCGACGTCGAGCGCGCCGGACCCCACGTACGTGGCGATGTCCCGGGGGCGGAGGAAGAAGAACTCGACGCCGTTGCGCTCGTCGAGCAGGTGCAGCGCCTTCGGATCGCGGCGGCCGGCGTACCCGGCCTCTCGCAGCATGTCGGACGCGGTCTCGGACAGGGAGCCCTTGTTGGGCACGGCGATGCGGAGCATCAGGGAGTCTGCTTTCTGGGAGGGGTGTCGGCGGCTGATCAGCGGATCAGAGATGTCGCCAGACGTCCGCCGGGGTGAGCCCCTTGGCGACCATGAGCACCTGGAGGTGGTAGATCAGCTGCGAGATCTCCTCCGAGGTGCGCTCGTCGCCCTCGTACTCGGCCGCCATCCAGACCTCGGCGGCTTCCTCCACGATCTTCTTGCCGATCTGGTGCACGCCGGCGTCCAGTTCGGCGACGGTGCCGGAGCCCTCGGGGCGCGTGCGCGCCTTCTCGGTGAGCTCCTGGAACAGGTCGTCGAACGTCTTCACGGGGTCCAGGCTACCGGTCTCCGCTGACGCTCCCGACGCACCGTCCGGACGGGAGGCGGTGGTCGCCTCGGTGGTGCCGGTGCCGTCCGGCGCTCCCCCGGTCACGAGCGTGCTCGAGCGGCGGCTTCGCGCAGGTCGGCGATGCGCGCGGCGGGCTCGCCGCCGTACACGGCGGAGCCCGCGACCAGCGTGTCGGCACCGCTCCGCACGGCTTCGGGCACGGTGTCGACCGCGATCCCGCCGTCCACCTCGAGCCAGACGTCGAGGCCCGAGGCGTCGACCGCGGCGCGGGCGTCGGCGAGCTTCGGCATCACGGACGGCATGAAGGACTGACCGCCGAACCCGGGCTCGACGGTCATCAGCAGGATCATGTCGTAGGCGTCGAGGTGGTGCAGCACCTGCGTGATCGGGGTACCGGGCTTCACGGCGACGGCGGCGCGGGCACCGTTCGACCGGATCGCGGCAGCGGTCGCCACCGGGTCGTCGGCTGCCTCGAAGTGGAACGTGACGCTCGAGGCACCGGTCTCGGCGTACTTCGGCGCGTTGCGGTCGGCGTCGGTGACCATCAGGTGCACGTCGAGCGGCACCGGCGACACCTGCTGCAGGCGCTGCACGATCGGCAGCCCGAGCGTCAGGTTCGGGACGAAGTGGTTGTCCATCACGTCGACGTGCACCAGGTCGGCGGTCTCGATGCGCTGGAGTTCGCGCTCGAGGTTCGCGAAGTCGGCGGACAGGATGCTCGGCGAGATGCGGATCGTCACCCCCCGAGCCTACCGGCGCATGCCTGCTCGGCCGCCCGCACCGGTGCGGGCCGCGCCGTTCCGGGCGGACTCAGCCGTCGCCGAGGGCGCGCGTGCCGAGGTCGGACCGGAGCATCGTCCCGAGTGCTGCTTCGACCAACTGCTCGCCCTGCTGGCGGTCGATCCGGCGCGCGACGACGAGGGCCGCGATCCCCTGCATGGTCGCGGCGAACAGGAGCTTGAAGGTGGTCCGCGGGTCCTCCCCAGGATCGACCGGTGCGGTGCCGAGCGCGCCGTCGAGCACGGCGAACAGCGACTCGGCGGCGGAGCGGACGGGTCCGGGGCGACCCCCCGTCGACGCCTGGAACATGAGGTCCATGAGCGCCGCGTCGTCGATGGCGAAGTCGACGTACGCCATGGCGACCCGGCGGAACCGGTCGTCGAGGTCGGCCGAGCCGGAGAGTGCCCGACGCACCGCGGCGGTCAGTCGCTCGAAACCGAGCACGGCGAGGGCGTCCACGAGCGCCTGGCGGTCGACGAAGTGGCTCCGCGGGGCGCCGTGGCTGACCCCCGCGCGGCGCGCCAGGTCTCGGAGGGACAACCCGTCGACGCCGTCCTCGCGCAGGACCGCGACGGCCTCGTCGAGCAACACGGCCCGCAGGTTCCCGTGGTGGAAGGGACGCTCCGCCATGGGGAGAGTCTACCGCGGTACTAGGCGTTGCCTATTTTCTAGACAGTGCCTAGATTGGGCGCATGACACTTCGAGAGCACCTGCTCGTCTTCGGCGCCACCGGCCAAACCGGCCAGCACTTCACCCGCTTCGCACTCGATGCCGGACACCGTGTCCGCGCCGTCGCGCGGACGCCGTCGAAGCTGGCGGTCCAGCACGACGACCTGCAGGTCGTGCAGGGCTCGGTCCCGGACGACCTCGACCTCGACGCGCTGCTCGACGGCGTGACGGGCGTCGTCGTGATGCTCGGGGACGTCGCCGCGCAACGCGAGCGACCCGTCAACACGCAGTTCGTCCGCACCCTCGTCCCCGCTATGCGCCGGAGCGGCACCCGGCGCCTGCTGTACCAGGCCGGCGGGCTGAGCGCCCCTCCCGGCAAGCGGCTCGCCCCCGTGCTCCGCGTCGTCCGGTCGACGCTCGCGCGGGACTACCGCGGCCAGCACGCGGACAACGAGTCGGTGATGCGCTACCTCGACGCCGAGGCGCAGGACATCGCCTGGACGGTCCACCGCGCCGGCATCGGCTCGGACGGCCCCGCGAAGGGCGAGCTCCGCCGTTCGGCGCGGTGGATCAGCATCGGCACCTTCCGGGACTGCGCCGCGTACAACCTGCGCACCCTGTTCGACGAGACGGCCGTGCACACGTGCGACGGCAGTGCCTACCGACGGTCACGCTGACCCGACGGTCGCGCTGAGCCTGATCCCGGTCGGCGGGCTGATCAGTCGACGCGGCGGAACAGCGCGATGAACATGGCGTCCGTCCCCACCCGGTGCGGCCAGAGCTGCACGGTGTCGCCGTCCGCCACCCGAGGGTCGCGAGCGGCGACGCCCCGGACGACCGACGCGGTGTCGAGCTGCTCGAGCAGGTCGCCGTGCCGCCGCATGAGCGCGTCGACCTGCCCCCGGGTCTCGGCCAGGTGCGGCGAGCAGGTCACGTACGCCAACGTCCCGCCCGGTGCGAGCACCCGGACGGCGGCGTCGAGCAGTTCGGTCTGCAGCCCGGCGAGCTCCTCGACGTCCTCGGGGAGCTTCCGCCAGCGTGCCTCCGGTCGGCGACGCAGCGCGCCGAGCCCGGTGCACGGTGCGTCGAGCAGGATGCGGTCGAAGGTCATCCCGGTGCCGTCGCGTCCGTACCGACGGGCGTCGCCCTCGACGACCCGCACGTGGTCGCCGAACACCTCGAGCGCGTTCCGCACGAGGCCGGCACGCGCCGGCACGAGTTCGTTGGCGACCAGGGTCGCCCCACCCTGCTGTGCCTCGGCGGCGAGGAGCGCCGCCTTCCCGCCTGGGCCGGCGCACATGTCGAGCCACCGCTCCCCCGCGCGCACGGCCGATGAGCGGCTCAGCGCCAGCGCCGCGAGCTGCGAGCCCTCGTCCTGGACGCGCAGGCGTCCCGCGGCGACGCCCGGCACGCGCGCCGGGTCGCCGCTGATGCCGCGGATGCCGACGGGCGACACCGGTGCGGCGTCCGCCTCCACGACGGGCTCGCCGGCCCGGACGGGAGGCACGGTCCCGGTTGCGCCGTCGGCCTCCGGTTCGTCGTCGGCGGGCACCAGGGCCGCGGGCACGTCGTCCGCACCGGTCGCGTCGGCGAACGCGGCGTCGGTGTCGTCGTCCGGGGCGGTGCGGGCGGTCGCGGTGGCGATGTCCTCGTCGGTGGCGAGTCCGGGAAGAGCGGCGAGCTGCACCCTGGGTGCGGCGTTGTCGGCAGCGAGCAGGGCGGCGAGCTCGTCGCGGGAGCGTTCCGCGGCCAGGGCGTCGCGGAGCGCCGAGACGACCCAGACCGGGTGCGACCAGCGGGTGGCGAGCAGGGCGTCCCCGGCGCGGCCCTCGGTGATCAGGGCGTCCCACTCTTGATCGGTGCGGGCGGCGATCTTGCGCATCACGGCGTTCACGAACCCGGTCGCGCGGCGGGCTCCGACCTCGCGGGCGAGCTCGACCGTGGCGTCGACGGCGGCGTGCGTCGGGGTCCGCATGGCCAGCAGCTGGTGGGCGCCGAGGCGCAGGACGTCGAGCACGTCGGCCTCGATGTTCTCCGCTCGACGGCCGGACGCGAGGGCGATGACGACGTCGTAGCGACCGAGCATCCGGATCGACCCGTAGGTGAGCTCGGTCGCGAACCCGGCGTCGCGGGCGGAGAGGCCGGCGCGGCGGATGCGCGTCGGCAGCAGCAGGTTCGCGTAGGCGTCGTCGACCTGCACGGCGCGGAGGACGTCGAAGGCGACGCGACGGGCGTTCGCCGGACGGGGGCCGCGGCGGGCTCCCTGGTGCTTCGTCGGCTGGCTCATGCGAGGACCTTCCCGTCCAGTGCACCGAGGCCACGGGCCCAGGCGGCGGCGTCCATCGCCTTCTTGCCCGCGGGCTGCACCTCGAGCAGCACCAGCGGGGTGTCGGCGGTCCCGACCAGCAGCCGACCGCCGTGGAGTGCGAGGGCGCCGGGCGCGAGCTGCGGGGCGGGGTCCCCCGTGCCTCCCGACAGGCGGGTGCTGCGGAGCAGCTTCACGCGGGTCTCGCCCAGGTGGGCGAACGCGCCGGGCTCGGGCGTCACCCCGCGCAGCCGCGCGTGCACGGCGGTGGCCGGCGCTGCGAAGTCGATGCGGCCGTCGTCGATCGTGAGCTTCGGGGCGACCGTTGGCTCGCCGGACTGCTCGGTCGCGACGGCGGTGCCGGCGGCGATGCCGTCGACGACGTCCGCCACCACGTCGGCGCCGACATCGGCCATCGCGCCGAGGACCTCGCCCGAGGTCGCCTCGGGGTCGATCTCGAAGGGCAGGGCTGCGTAGACCGGGCCGGCGTCGAGCGCCTCGACCAGCTGGAACACCGTCGCGGCGGTGCGGGTGTCACCCGCCATCACGGCGCGCTGCACCGGAGCGGCGCCGCGGTACGCCGGCAGGTCGGAGAAGTGCAGGTTGATCCACCCGTGCCGCGGGGCGTCGAGGGCCGGGCGGCGGAGCAGTGCGCCGTAGGCGACGATCACGCCGAGGTCGACGTCGAGGTCCGCGATCTGGGCGGTGACGGCGTCGTCGACCCGGCTCGCCTCGATCACCGGCAGCCCGAGCTCCTCGGCGACGACGGCCACCGGGGTGGGCGTCAGGACACGCTTCCGGCCCTGGGGCGTCGCCGGCCGCGTCAGGACCGCGGCGATCTCGTGGTCGGACGCCGCCAGACGGCGGAGGGTGGGAACGGCCGCAGCGGGGCTGCCGGCGACGACGAGACGCATGGGTTCGATCCTCCCACGGGCGAGCCGGTGCGCCTTGCCCGGTCGACACCGACCTGGTGCGCGTTCCGGCTCACCTTGGAGACAGCAGGGCAGCACCTGCGTACCGTCTCCATCACATCAGGAAAGGAACTCCCATGAGCGACGTCACCACCGCCACCAACCGCTACGCCGGTTCGTCCGTCCAGAAGGCCGCCCTCGTCGTCGGCATCGTGTTCCTGCTCGTCGGGATCGCCGGGTTCATCCCCGGCATCACGACCGGTGACCTGGCCGGGGCCGGACACGAGTCGATGGGCATGCTGCTCGGCATCTTCCAGGTGTCCGTGCTCCACAACATCGTGCACCTGCTGTTCGGCGTCGTCGGACTGCTCGCCGCCAACCGTGCCTCCGGCTCGCGGATGTACCTGGTGATCGGCGGGATCGTCTACTTCGTGCTGTGGATCTACGGCCTGTTCACCGCCGGCCACAGCTCGGGCGCGAACTTCGTGCCGCTGAACAACGCCGACAACTGGCTGCACCTGGTGCTCGCCATCGGCATGGTCGCCCTCGGCGTGGTGCTGCCGCGCGAGCGTCGCCGGCCCGCCAACGCCTGACCGGCCCACATCGGCCCGTCGCGGCAGCGCGGCGGACCCCGAACGACACCGCCGACGTCCGACGACGTCGGCGGTGTCGCGCTTCGTCGTGCAGCGATCGGGCCCGGGCAGGCCTGCCGGGTCAGACCTCGGAGAACGGCTCGGCGTCGTCCAACCGCACCCGCAGCGTCGGAGCCGCCCGTCGGCGGTTCCCGCCCTTGAGCACCCGCCGGGTCGACGAGCGCCGGATCACCTCGGCCTTGAGCGTCGCGGCGACCTCGGCCCCGTGCGCGTACGGGAACCGCACGATCGCCCGGACCGTACCGGGCAGGGCGTCGTCCTCGACCGGGACCGGGCCGAGCACCGGACCGACGACGGCGTCGCCGAGCGCTTCGACCGCCGCCGTGACGGCTTCGTCGGTGCCGGTCATCGTCGCCACCCGGACGGCCGGTGGGAAGTGGAGTTCGCGGCGGTCGGTCAGCTCGTCGTGCGCGGGTCCGTCGAGTCGCCAGAGGGCCATCGCCGACGCCAGCCGGCCGCCGATCCCGACCAGGTACACCTCGGCACCGGGGGCCGACTTCGCCGCCGCGTTCGTCCAGAAGCGCAGGACGTCCTCCTGCACGCGGAGCCCCTCGCGGGCGAGCATCTTCTCGCCGTCGAGCAGCAGCACGCAGGCGTAGCCGCCGGGCACCGACGGCTCGGCCCCGCGGGTGGCGACGACGACGGACGGGCGGGCGGGGACCTCGTCGAGCGGGCGTGAGCCGTCGGCGACGATGATCCGGGTACCGGGGAACGCCCGCCCGAGTTCCTCCGCGGTGCGCTGGGCCCCCTGGCCGACCGGCTTGACGGTGCCGTTGCCGCACGTCGGGCAGCGGAACCCGACGGCCAGTGCGCCGCAGAACCGGCACTGCGGCGTGGCGCCACGGTGCGGGCTCCCGAGCGGCCCACCGCAGACGCGGCAGTGCGCGCGTTCGCCGCACTCGGCGCAGACCAGCCCCGTGCCGAAGCCCGGGCTCGCGACCTGCACCAGGACGGCACCGTGCTGGCTCGCCTCGCGCGCGGCACGCCAGGCGGAACTCGGGATGCGAGCCTGTGCGGCGAACCCCTCGGCCCCGGTCTGCTGCACGGTGGGGATGACCTTCGGGGTCTTCACGCGGTAGGGCACGACGTCCTGCAGCCAGTGCAGCTCGACCAGGCGCTGCACGTCGGTGCTGCGCGCGTGCGAGACGAACAGCAGGGCGGCACCCGACTGGGCGGCCCGCACCAGGGCGACGTCGCGCGTGTGCACGTAGGGCGCCCGCTGCTCGATGAACGAGGCGTCGCCGTCGTCCCACATCGCGATCAGCCCGAGCTCGGACGCCGGCGCGTACATCGCTGTACGGTTGCCGATCGCGACCACCGGGTGCGTGCGGGCCTGCAGCAGTGCCTTCGCCCGCTGCCCGTTCGTCTGCTTGGCGTCGAACCGCACCACCCGCTCCGGTGGCAGCACGGCGAGCAGGGCACGCTCGAGGTCGACGACGTCGCGGAAGTCCGGCACGGCGATCACCGCGGACTGCTCGGCTGCCAGCGTGTGCGCGGCGGCCTGGGCGAGCGTGGCGGCCCACCCGGGAACCCAGACCGGCTCGTCCGCGTCACCCATCGCCACGGGCTGGGGCACGGCGGCGACCGCGGCGCGTCCGTGCTCCGTCACCACGGCCTCCAGGACGCCGTCGGCGTAGCCGCTGACGGGCGGGGCGGTCACCGGCGGGGGCGACCAGGTGGTGTCGCGGGCGAGCCAGGACTTCTCCGCCCGCACCTGCCGCGGCGGCACGGCGAGCCGCAGGACGTCGGAGGCGACGCCCGCGGCCCGGTCGGCGACGGCGCGCGCGAGGGTCCAGATCTCCGGCGCCAGGACGGGCACCGGGGACAGGACGGCTTCGACCTGGCTGAGCTCGCCCGGGTACTCACCCTCGCTGACGATCTCGACCACGTACCCGTCCGACATCCGGGCTCCGGTGCGCAGCGGCACCTTGACGCGGACCCCCGCGACGCAGTCGTCCTCGAGCTCGGCCGGCACCCGGTAGTCGAACAGACGGTCCAACTGCGGGAGCGGCGAGTCGAGGACGACGCGCGCGACGGTGGTCACGCGGTGCTTCAGACGGTCGCGGCGACGAGTCCTGCGGCGGCGCGGAGTTCCTCGACGCGGTCGAGCCGCTCCCACGTGAACCCGGGGAGCTCACGGCCGAAGTGGCCGTATGTCGCGGTCTGCGCGTAGATCGGTCGGAGCAGGTCGAGGTCGCGGATGATCGCGGCCGGACGCAGGTCGAACACCTGGCGGATGGCTGCTTCGATCGTGGCGTCGTCCACGTGTCCGGTGCCGAACGTCTCGACGTAGAGCCCGACGGGCTTCGCACGGCCGATCGCGTAGGCGACCTGCACCTCGAGCCGGTCGGCCAGCCCTGCGGCGACCGCGTTCTTGGCGACCCAGCGCAGCGCGTACGCCGCCGAACGGTCGACCTTCGACGGGTCCTTGCCGCTGAACGCACCCCCGCCGTGACGGGAGGCCCCGCCGTAGGTGTCGACGATGACCTTGCGGCCGGTGAGCCCGGCGTCGCCCTGGGGGCCACCGATCTCGAAGCGACCGGTCGGGTTCACGATGACGTCGACGTGCGACGAGTCGAGGTCGACCAGGTCGAGGACCGGACGGATCACGTGCTCGGTGATCGCAGCGGTGAGTTCGTCGAGCGTGACGCTCGGCGAGTGCTGCGTGGAGAGCACGACGGTCTCGACGGTCTTCGGCACGACGCCGTCGTACCCGATGGTGACCTGGGTCTTGCCGTCCGGACGCAGGAACGACAGCTCGCCCGACTTGCGGACCGCGGCGAGGCGCTCGGCCAGGCGGTGCGCCAGCCAGATCGCGACCGGCATGTACACGGGGGTCTCGTTCGTCGCGAAACCGAACATGATGCCCTGGTCGCCGGCACCCTGACGGTCCAGCGGGTCGACCGCACCGGTGCGGGAGTCGAGCGACTCGTCCACACCCTGCGCGATGTCGGGCGACTGGGCGCCGATCGAGACTTCGACACCACAGGTGGCGCCGTCGAACGAGACGTCCGACGAGTTGTAGCCGATGCCGGTGATGACGTCACGGACGAGCTTGGGGATCTCGACGTAGCCGGAGGTCGTGACCTCGCCGGCGACGTGCACGAGCCCGGTGGTCACCATCGTCTCGACGGCGACGCGCGCGTTCGGGTCGACCGTCAGCAGTGCGTCGAGGATGCTGTCCGAGATCTGGTCGCAGATCTTGTCGGGGTGCCCCTCGGTCACCGACTCGGACGTGAAGAGGCGGAGAGCAGCTGCAGTCACCGGGATCAGTCGGTGGGCTGCTGCTGCTTGGTGACGGTGAGCTTGTCCTCGTTGATCTCGTGGAGCGCGACGGACAGCGGCTTGTCGTCGATCGTCGAGTCGACCAGCGGTCCGACGTTGTCGAAGAGCGAGCCCTCGTGCAGGTCGGCGTAGTAGTCGTTGATCTGGCGGGCGCGCTTCGACGCGAAGATGACGAGCGCGTACTTCGACTCGACCTTGCTGAGCAGGTCGTCGATGGGCGGGTCGATGATGCCCTGGGGGTTGGCCATGGTGTCTCCTCGAAGTCAGTGCACCCGTCAGGGCGCAGAGAACAAGTCTACGACCTCACGTGCCGCGGTGCCGACATCGGAGTTCACGATCCGCACGTCGAACTCGTCCTGGGCGGCCAGCTCGACCTTCGCGGTCTCGAGGCGACGGGCCTGTTCCTCGGCGGATTCGGTCCCGCGGCCGATGAGCCGGCGCACCAGTTCCTCCCACGTCGGGGGCAACAGGAACACGAGCACCGCCTCGGGCATGGCGTCGCGGACCTGCCGGGCGCCCTGCAGGTCGATCTCGAGCATGACCTTCTCGCCCGCGTCGAGCGCACGGTCGATCGGCGGGCGCGGGGTGCCGTAGCGGTACGAGTTGTGGACGGTCGCCCACTCGAGCAGCTCGCGGTCGCGGATCATGCGGTCGAACTCGTCGTCGTCCACGAAGTAGTAGTGCACGCCGTCGACCTCGCCGGGGCGCGGCTTCCGGGTGGTGGCGGAGACGCTGAGGTTGACGTCCGGGTAGTGCTGTCGGATGTGCGCGCTGACCGTGCCCTTGCCGACCGCGGTGGGTCCGGCGAGCACGACGAGCTTCGAGGCACCACGCTTGCGACCGCGGGCGGCGAGCCAGTCGGCCAGGGCTGCGCGCTAGACCGGACGAGCGTCGTGTAGGGAAAGGGCGGCTGCGCCCGGGAGAGCCGGGG
>NZ_CAJCKD010000027.1:0-47006 GCF_903970855.1 Curtobacterium sp. ME12 | reverse complement strand
CCGGCCAACGCGGCCGCCAATGTCGAGTCAACGGCCAATGGGGGAGCTGACGCAACCCCACCTTCGAGGTCGCGGCATGTCCGACGGACAGCCGATCGACTGCCGAACGCCGAGCATGGCCAGCTGAGGCGGCCGCTGTGGCACCAACGTCCGGCAGCAACCGTTGACCGCTCTACGTCAAGCGTGATCGGCGCGAGTGTCTACGCTGCTCGTCGTGGACGATGAGCTCGAACGGTTGCAGTGGATGTCGAACGACGAACTCGCGGCCGCGCGTCGGAGCGTCATCCGCCGCTTGAACCGGCTCGATCGTGCACAACCAGACGTGGAATTGCGGGAAGTGGTTCTGCAGCGCGTGATGCGGCAGATTGGTGAGGTGCAGGACGGTCGGCGCCGCGAGAACTGAGACCGCCTGCCCTGCAGTTCGCAGTTCACCCAAGCTGGCGCGCAAACCTGTTCAAGGTTCATGGATCAGGCCGACGGGGACCTGGTCTCCGTGTAGCCGGTGCCACCTGGGCTTCGTCTCCCACATTTGGGTCCCGGTAGATCACAGCAAGAAACGGCCCCTGCGGCCGCTAGCGCGCCGCTGGGTGGCACACCCCCGCGGGGCCGCTGATTGTCCGGGAAGCCGTCTTGGTTCCGCAAGAGGCCCGCGGCGGTCCCATGGATGATGAGGTACCGGCGGTACCGGTGCAGGCGTGGATTCACACCTACAACGGCGTCCTCGGCCGGGTGGAAGCGCAGCAAGCGCTGACGCAGTGCGGGCAGATGATGCCGAGGACGTGGGGGTGTGGGGATCGTCAAGCACCGCTGCCCATCCCAGTGACCTCATAGCGTATCGGGGTGACTTGCTAGGTTCTCTAGCGTTACCGTGAGAGCGCGCTCGGATTGTTCCCTCAACACGCTGGAGCGCAGCCGCTCGGATCAGCCCCCAAGATCGGTCTGAGCAGCCCCGGCCCCGGCCCTGTTCCCCCAACAGGCCGGGGTCGCTTCACGTCAAGCCGCCGCTGCGCGCCGGCGATTTATTCCGAGAGGTGAAGAGCTGAGCGGCCGCCGTGCCGATGGGGTGTTCCGGCCTGAGCTGCCCCGCTCAAAGCGGCCCGAAGGGTGCTGCCCGGTTCCTTGCAGTCGCGCGGACCCGTCACGCCATGATCCGGGATGCGTCCGGCATAGTCACCGCACACGTGCTACAACGGCATCGAGTCGAGTCGAGTCGAGTCGAGTCGAGTCGAGTGGGCGGGACGGTGACACGCTCTCCCAGTGGGTCGAGCAGCATCTGACAGATGGGGCTGCGCATGTCCCGCACCGTGGTGTCTTGCTGGATTCGAGGACACGACGAACCGTGAGTGGGGCCGTATTCCGTGGTCGAGTCCCCATGACTACTACCTCGGCCGGTTGGCCGCAAGGGCTACCTGCTCATCAGCCGCGGGCATTTAACCCGAGCCGAGCGACCAGGACAACAACGCGCATACGGCGACTGAGTGGGTGAACCGGTGTTAGGGGCAGCAGCCAGCGGCCCCCGCCCTGCGCCGGTTCATATCCTCTCCCGCCCCCAGATTTCCCATCGGGCCGGACAGGCGTGCGTGGGGCACACGATGGCTCGCAGCCGAGGCAAAGATTCCGCTCGCCCGTCCGGAGCCGCTCGATGGAGCTCGCAGCTGTCATCACCTTCGGCGGGCTCGAGGAGCCATGACATTCGCGCTCGGGATGCGCTGGTCGACGTTGAGGCTATCGGCGAGGCCGGCGATAACCCAGTCGAGATCGTCGGGGGCAGTGCTCGTAGGGTCCGTCATGGGAGACCACTGTGGCCGCGCCGGGTTGCTAGGGCTCCCAGATCAGTTCGTCGTTCACTGTGCGTGTGCGAACACGGTACCCGGGTCAGCGCTGCGCGCGGCCGCGTGATACGTCGCCCATGACTCCAGCTGCAGCCGCGATGGCTGCACGCCGTCATGGACCGCAGCCGCAATCTCGTTCGCATAGAGGTCACGCATCTCTTCGGAATGCTTCCGCAACAACACCACTGGCTCCCCTCGGAATCGAGCGCGCATCGACGATGCGCCCCCTCTGAGCAGCACTCCGCCGCATCGCCGATGCGCACGCATGATTGTGCCTCACTTTGTGCAATGTCGCACGAATTGATGAGCTACGTCGCTGGGCGTCGCCGAGTCAGCCATGCGACTTGGTGTTCCTCGCAAAACCGCCCCGGTAGCTCGTCGCCGCTGTCGAGGTCGACCAGTTCCCAGGCCTCCGGCGTTGCGATCTCTGGGCAGCCCTCGGCGTCGCAGGCGACGAGGTCAGCAAACTGCACGAACCACGGATCGGACGCGACAATGAGCTGGCCCTCGACCACGCCGCCCGTCGCGGCTGCGGCCGAGGGGGTCAGCTCCAGGCTGACGGTGTCCTGTTCGAGCGGGGCAGCGGTTCGGCTGAACCGAGCCCGCTTCCGGTCACGGTTGCGTCCTCCACGACGAGATCCCATAGAACAAATCGTGGCAGCCTCATGGGCTCACTCTCTGCCAGACATGCCGTCACGGCGCACGATCGAACATCTGCACCTCACCGGAACCCGCTCGACCCCCGAAAGTGACGGTGCGCGGCCGGGACCAATCCATGTTTTGGTCCCGGCCGCTCAATCACTCTTCCACAAGCGTCCGACTCCTCGGAAGGAACCGACTTACCATCCCTACCACTATCTTCCTGACGAAGGCCGTCGCAGCCAGGCTGTGCAAGTAACTCGACTTCCGCTTCCCCGGCGTGAAGTTCTCCGTCCGCTGCTCCACTGGCACCGCGGCGGCCTGGACCAACGTCTATCACGAGGACGGCCCCACCAACCCCCAAGTTGACGACGTCTGCTGTCCTGCTGCAGCACATTGACCCCACCCCGGTACCCCTCCGGAATGAGTTGGAACGGGCCGCGCTGGAATCAGGTTCAGCGCGGCCCGCCCGGGCGGCAAGCCGAGCGAGGATGCCACCCCCACCAGCCTAGAGAGGACCACCCAGCATGCGCATCACCTACGAACGCCCCGCGGCCATCGGCGAGCAGACCACCCCGGCAGTACCTACGGCTGACCTCGATCCGACCGGGGCGGAGTCATGCTGCGATGACGTACGACCCTGGCGGGCTCGAATGGCACCGCACCGTCGTCCCGGCCATGCCGACGATGAACACCGCGTCGCAATCGACGTACACGGGCGTGGACCCACGGGCGAAGTGGGCCTGGCATCTATGCCCCAGCTGTACGTTCATAAATGTCATGCCCTGGTGCCAAACAATGCGCATGCGTAGGTTGCCAACAGGCGTGTGACTGGCGGGAAAATAGTAAAAGAATGCGCCGAAAGGGCTAGCATTATAGGCCTGCGTGTTATAAAATAGAAGCATACAGCGGGGGCCCCACCGCATCACGATCTTTCTGAAGGTGATTTTGATGAGCATCACGGTGTACACCAAGTCCGGGTTATGCGGCATGTGCAAGGCCACGGAGCGTGCTCTCGCCTCCGCCAGCATCGGGTACACCGAGCTGCACCTCGAAGACGTCGGCCAGGCGCAGATCGAAGAGTGGAAGACCACCCTCGGCATGAACGCCCCCATCGTCGTCACCGACACGGAAACCGGCTCCTGGAGCGGGTTCCGCCCCGATAAGATCGGCGAGCTCGCTTCGAGCGCGGCGGCGTGATGATGATGACCCTCGAGTGTCCGACCACTGTTCGCCCCGACGTCATCCGGCCCGAGACCCGTGCCGCCGTCGACGAGCTCTACGCCGGCGACGCCGTTGTAGTGTTCCGAGTCACCGGCGCCGCCACCGCGGACCCGACCGAGCATGTCCGCGAGTGGGAATGGTCCGACGAGCAGCGTCAGGTCTACGAGGCCGGCTACATGGTCGGGTTCCAGATGGCCGCCCTCACGCTCATGGCGGAGGTCTTCGAGTGCGGGCCCGCCTCGAGCAGGCAGAGCACGACGCAGACCGGTACTACGCCGAGATGTGCCGCCGGACCGCCCTCGCCGAGCCGACTGTACCGGGGCCGACGTTCTCGGAGATTTCCCGTGCCCGGGGTGAGGACGACCGCGCAGTCCGCCACGAGGCGACGATGGACCGGATGTTCCCGCAGTACGCCGGCGCCCGTGCATGAGCGGGGGCACTAGGACGATGGTGACGAGCGACGACGACGAGTGGCTGTTGGGTTCTGGCGCGCTGCCGCGGGAGCTGCAGCGGGCCCACGCGCGTGCGCGGCCGCCGCAGATTCAGGTGCACGATGCGGAGCAGTTCCGCCGGGACGTGCTGCACCACATCGACGTCCTCGCGCGCCTCGACGTGACCGCCGGTGAACGTGCCGAGACGGCCGCATGGCGCCGCCGTATCGAGGCTGCACCCGCTCATCGAGTGTGGGTCGAGTACCAGCACCCATCCGCCGACGGCCAGGGAAAACCGCGGTGAGCGCCGGGCGGAAGCGAGTCCGCGTCCAGGGGCTCGAAATCCCAGCAGGGGAGATCATCGGACTCATCCGCTGGTTCCCCCTCGCGGGGGAGTGGCAGCACCAACTTGTCACCGGTGCCTTCCACGGCCTCGACACTGATGGCCGGATCGAGCTGATCAACGGCGACGAGCTCCGCAGCTACGAGGCCGACACCTGGGCGGTGTGCTCGGCCGTCCCGGAACCGCTCCACGGTGTCGCGTCCTGATGTCAGCGCAGCCCGCATTCGTGTTCGCACCGCAAGCGGAGACACGGGAGCCCCAGCCGTTGGTTGCGGATGTGTTCGCGGCTCCGGCGGATCTCGACGAGCTCGCCGCACCGCCCGCGGATCGCGGTGCGGGTGAGATCCCGATGGGGGAGTTCACTGCGCGGGAGTGGGCGATCTTCCGGCAGGGGCAACGGTGGGGGTATGAGTCCCGGCAGGCGGAGGTCGACGCAGCGTGGAACGCGTTCAACGCTGCGGACTTCGACGCCGACCGGTACTACCGGGCCGCATACGACCACGACAACCACGACTGCGCCATCCACGCGAACAAGGGCCGCTACCAAGGTGCGTCGATGCGGCTACTGCATTGGGTGGACCCCGACGCTGAACCGTCCGACCCTGCGGTGCGCGCATGAGTGCTAATCGTGGTGAGGTGTCCGCGGCGGAGGTAAACCGGCGGGTGCAGTTCACGGACGGGGCGCTCGGTGCTGCCGGCCATCAGGTCACGGACCCGATACTCCGCGAGTACGTCCGTCGCGTCGCTGCCAAGACGATGACGGTCGAGGCCGCACTCGCAGCCGGTCTCGCGCACCTTGACGTCGAACAGGTCAGGGGCGGTGTCGATACGTGACCAGGTCGACGTCGACCGCTCCAGAACGGTTCTGGTCGCACGTGGTCAAAGGGCCGGCGCCGGCAAACTGTTGGATCTGGACCGGTGCGATCGGTGACGACGGCTACGGCCGCTTCTGGGTGCCACAGCCGGATGGTGGGCAGCGGGCGATGCGGCCGCAACGGTGGCTGTGCGAGCACCTGACGGGTGTCGCGCTCCTGCCCGACGTCCTGCTGCTGCACGCCTGTAACGTGCCGTTGTGCGTGCACGTCGACATCGACCTGTCGGTGTCGCATCTGGCGACGGGGACGCATCGGGGGAACATGGTCGAGCGGGTACAGCGCGGGCGGTACCGCAACGGCTCCACCGCAATCCGCACGGCGGGTGTCGCGCGTGCGGATCGGGTGCGGCTCTCGCGTGCGCTCCGGGAAGCGTTCCGCGATCACGGCTGGGACCCCGCCGCGATCGCCGCGCACAAGACCGGGATCGAGTCCGACACACCAACGCTCTGGTGAGCGCGGCCCGGCCGCGCAAGCTACCCGACGCGTCGGGTTGCCGCGTGTGTGGGGCAGAGGTCGGTGTAGCTGGGGGACGTGTCCGCGGTCGACCATCCGTGGTCCCGCGCGAACGCGCGTGCTTCGGCGCGGCTGCTGGTGTCGTCGGCTGTCGCGATCGGAATGATGACGCGATCGCAGCTGAACGCGTCGCAGCTCACGACCATCGCTGAGCGGGCAGCCACAGTCCGACCGGCTACCTGACAGGCCGGGCGAACCCGCACCCGGCAGGAGACATCATCACGCGGCCGCGTCGTCGCTGCGGTCGACGTCGTACGCGCCGGCTCGTGCGCTGTCATCGACCGCCGCCGATTCGTCCGGCCGCTCAGCAGCGGATGTCGTCGTGTCCTGCTTGGGGCGCTTTACTTCCCGCACTGGGAGGCCAGGGCGTTCGGCGACCTCGTCGCGGGTGACCTTAGTGTCGAGCATCTGCCCGATGATAGCGGCGGGTTTCGCGCGGGATGCTGCGACCTGCTGCTCGGTCTCGGCACGGATCGCCGCGACGCGTTCCCCAGCATCCGCTTCGATACCTGCGACTGCGTCGACGGCGACGAAGTACTCGACGGCGAGCTCTTCGAGATGCTCCTGCCGGCGACGGAACTCGGCGGCGCGCTGCGCTGGCTGCTCCCGTGCGGCCTTGCGGGCGGCGGTCTGCTTCGCTGACTTCCGGTTCTCGGCCGTGTCGGTCCCTCCCGATCACACGTCCGGCCGCCCTGTCGCTACCCAACGGCTACTGCACCGGCCAAGAGCGGCCGGAAGCGGCCCGGCGGTCGCCGGGCCAGGAACTCTGACAGCGGGACGAATGCGGCTGCGAATGCCGCCGCGCTCATCGCTTGGGAGAGAAGGATGTCTTGTGGATGCGCCACCGCCGCAGTCAGGGCGGCCGCGGCTAGTACGCCCACGATCGCGCCGAGCGCCGGAGCAAGCACTCGTGCCCCATCAATCCATCGCTCCCAGCGCGGCACGTCCAAGCGAATATGTGCTAGCTCGTGAGCAAGAGTGGCACAGAGGATCCGAGGATCGGGGTACTCGACCGTGCTGATCGCAACCTCTACCCGCCGCAACTCTGGAAGCGTGTGTGCCGTTCCGGCGGGAGCGCTGATCGCGGTCACGATGACCTGGAAGTCATCGACGTTCATCATGGCCGCTATTAGCGCGGCCGTCTCCTCTGCCAGTCGTTGCGCGCTCCCGAACCGTGTCTTCGGATCGGTCACCCTTCCCCACGTCGTCATCTCGCCCACCCTCAGCACCGTATCGGGGACACGGGCGAGGACAACCGGTCGCCCCTACCCACCGAGGCACGTTTCGCGGGAGAATGGGGACGGAGGAGGCAGAACCGATGGGGCCACGCGTGCTTTACCAGGACATCAAGCCCTACGACGTCCCCAAGTCCCTTGGCGCCCTTCAGGGACCCTCCTCAGGCGTGCTGACGCTCCCGTTGGACGTGTACTGGGGCCCCGAGTCTGACGCCGACCTCGACACGCTCTCGGGCGTGACGAAGGCGTACCAGGCGATCCTTCGCGAGGGGGCTTCGGAGGTGCAGGAGGCGCTGCTGAACCGCGACGTGTTGCTGCAGACGTGGGATGAGCTGCTCCTGCCCGTTCGCGTTCGGTCGCTCTGGGAGTCCCGGTTCCCGGAGCTCACCGCGTGAGCGACAGCCGCGATCTCCAGTTCGAGGTAGCGCAGACGAATCTCCGCGGCGCCGATCAGCACGGGTTCGTCCTCGCCGGGTCTGGAGCGATCCGTGAGCACGGCATCGTGGACCGGCTCACCCGCGACGTCGATCTGTTCACCAATCGCTACGACGCGGCCGAGTTCGACCGAGCCGTTACCGAAGCCAGCACCGTCCTCGCAGACGCCGGCTACGTTGTGGAAGAGCGTTGCCGGGCGGAGTACTTTGCACACCTGAACGTCACCGCGACGGATGGCCGCCAGGTCAACGTCGACCTGCCTACGACTGGCGCGGCGCCGAACCGCCCGGCTGCAGGTGGGCCCGGTGCTATCGGTGGACGACGCCGTGGCGATTCCGACGCGCAAGAGGGTCCTGTATGTGGCTCGGGATGAGTGGTCGGCGGGCGGCCAAAGGGCCCCGCCGAGTTGGGCTTCCAACGTGAGTTGACATAATCTATGTTATCGGCGCGGATGCGGAACGCTTATGTGTATCAACTTCCCCGCAGCCACCTCGTCCGTGAACCCGGAGCGCCCCATTGCTCTGAACGACACACAACCCGGTCGAGCGTGCCGACGACTGCCGAAATGGCCTCGTCCGCAGTGAGTCGCATACGCGTCAGCAACGACAGTGTTCAACGATGAACCTTGGATCAATCGATGACCATGTCCGCGCGGGCATGGCTGCCGGAGGCACCGCGATTCACCGGAGAGCAACCCCCTCCCCCGGATCCTCCCTGTTGGACTGTCGGCTCATTTTCAGCTCAGCTGCATCAGGGTGGTTGCCGTGCAGACCGATCGTTCCACCCAGCCTGCCGAATCGATCCACCCACGCAGTCCCGAACAACCCTTCGAACCAAGAGCCCCGCATGCCTGGGTCTGGCTACTTCTCGCCGGAGCCGCGGCCGTCGGAGTCATCAACGTGGTCGCCATTGCTCTTCGGGGATAAGTTGCCGGATTGCAAGACTGCTGTATCTTTGCGATGAGGCGCGCAGAGCCGACGCCTGCTAGCGTTTTTGAGTGGACCCAATGAGCGAAACTTCCGCACAAGCCCTGCACGGAGCGCTTGCCGCCGAGCTGCGGGCAGCGCAAGGTGTCGCGCATGTCAACGTGCGCGCGTGGGCAGAACGCTCGTCGATCACCCATGACACGATCTACCGGATCCTCAACGGGAAGCGTCCGGTGACGGTCGTTGAGCTGGTCACGTTGTGCCGGGCAATTGACGATGATCCACTCGAGCTCTTGGGCCGTGCCGCCAAGCGCGCCGGCCTCGACCTGGTCGACGACGTTGACGAGGTCGTCCGGTCGGACAGGGCGCGGCTCGCGCTCGAAGCTGCAGGGCTTTGGGGCAACCTCGATGAGTCGTACACGAAGGCACGTGCTGCGCTGAGCAAGACGGGACACCTGCTGTCGCTGCGCGAGTGGCGAGCGTTCGTCGACGGCGCCGGCTCGCACTCATTGGTCGTCGCACTCGCGGACTTCCTCGAGGTGCCGGCGGACTACCTGCTGGGGCAGACGCCCGAGGACGCGGCACAGCGGATCGACGCCCAGCTGGGGTTCGCGAAGTCGATGCGCTCCTTCGGCGTCACACAGATCGCGGCTCGCTCGCTCGACGAGTTGGAGCCGGAGGAGATGGCGACGGTGGAGTCTGCGATTCGCGCGCTGATCGACAAAGAAGAGGGTCCCCGATCCTAGACAAGTGAGTGCTCTCTGAGGGGGAGCGCTGGACGGGAGACATGATGCTAGGACGCCGCAGGGGGCAAGCCGCCCACGAGCCGGTCGCGGCGATCGCTGCGGCCCTGGTGTGGAACACGCCTCTGCCCGAAGAAGCGTCCTTCGAGCACCTGTGTGCCGCTGTCTCCGAGATCTACGGTCGGCGGCTTGTCTTCGCCGAGACCGACGCCCCACTCAGGGCAACTACCGGCGTCTTGTTCGAGGCGAAGACGTTCACCGGGATCATCGTCGCGACTCAGGACAGCGACTACTACAGCTTCCTGAGCCGCCTGCACGAGCTCTGTCACCTGCTCGTCCGGAGCGCACCGGCAACGTGGTTCCCGCCAGGCACCACCCGTCCGAGGCAGCCGGATCCCGAGTCCCGGATGTTCCTCCGCCTGTGCCCACGGAACAGTTCGGAGTCGGGCGACGCTGAGTCGGTCCGAGAAGAGTTGATCGTGGAGGAGATGGCGCGCATGTTCACCCGCCGGTTCACCACCTACGCGGACACGACGGAAGAGGAGCACTTCGGGTGATCCAAAGCGCATGTCTCCTGGTCCTCATCGCGGTCGTCGTGATCCGGCACCGATCATGGCGAAAGCCCGCATGGTGGGCCACCGTCTTCGCAGCAGTGTCGCTCGCAAGCTATGGAGTCATCGGCGCTCCACCCCTGGTCCTCGACGGCCTCCTCGGCTCCCGGAACCTCCTCACGCTCGTCCGTGACGCCTCGGCCGTCGCGGCACTGGCGCTGTTCCACAACGCCGTCGCTGCCGAGCGCGGGTTCCAACGCCGGCGGCTGCCGTGGTGGGTGATCGTCGCGGCGACCGTCGCGTTCTCGGTCCCGTTCCTGCTCATCACAGCGCCCGCAGGGGACGCCACACGCTTCGTGCTCGACCGTCTCGACCAGGCAGCCGTGTGGCTGTTCGCGACGCTGTACACGGCGATCATGGGCGCCCTCAGCGCCCACACGATCCGAATGCTGGCGGAGCGGCGAACGATCCCCACAGTGTTCTGGGTCATCGGGCTGTCCCTGATGCTCGTCAGCGACGTCATCGAGGTGATCTACCTCGGCATCGCGCACTTCGCGCCCGTCTCAGCCGCATTCCGAGAGCACTACTACTACGTGGCGGAGGAGCCGTTCTTCTCCGGCATCATCATCGCCGTCGGCGGCTTCTTCTGGATCCTCGGCGCGCGCAGCTTCTGGCGTGCAGCTGCTCGATGGACCGTCCGGATCGACGCCCGCGGCCACGGCCCCAGCTACCGAGAGGGTCGGCTAGCCCTGGTGCGTCCGGGCGGGTGGTCGAACAAGCAGCTGGCGTTCGACTCGGCCGCGAACGTTCGGGACCGCGTCAGGGTCGGCCTCCAGGATCTCTCGGCGACCGAACGCATCGTGTTCGGGCTCATCGAACGAACGCTGTCCAAGAAGCTCGGAGAAGTCACCCCCTGATGCTCGCCCTCATCATCGTCGTCATCGCGGTCGTCGTTCTCGCAGCCGCGTACGCCGCGGCCGTGCTGTTCCTCGCCCGTGCGGTGGTCTTCCCGCAACGGGCTCGGCCGACCAAGATCGTGAGCGTCGACGACGACGGCCAGAGCGTCGTCCTCTCGAGCAACCCGCTGACGAGGTTCGACGGGATCCTCGGGCTGCTGTACGACAACGAGACGAAGCTGACCGTGCTGACCCCCGGTGCGGAGGTTGCCGGCGACGGCAGCACGGTGACGCGGCGCCTCGCCGAGCGGGCGCCGCTCGAGGGGGGCACCGAAGGCCGCGCCGCGGGGAACATGTTCACCGCGGCGAATGTCACCGGGACCGAACCGGTAGACGTCGCGATCGACACGGACCACGCGACGCAGCCAGCGTGGCTGTACGCCGGCGTCGGCACGAACTCGTCGACGTGGGTGCTCCACGTGCACGGCATGCTCGCCGGCCGCGACTCCGCCCTCCGGAGCGTCAGCGCCCTCGCCGGCACGGGCTACACCTCGCTCGTGATCTCGTACCGCGGCGACCGTGAGGCGGCAGGGGAGGGGCGTGCACCCTCGACACTCGGGCAGACGGAGTGGCGCGATCTTGACGCAGCGATCGCGTACGCCCGATCGCAGGGCGCAGCCCGCATCGTCGTCGTGGGCTGGTCGCTGGGCGCGACCGTGGCGCTCGAGGAGACTGTGCACGGGCCGCAGGGCGCCGCGATCGACGCCCTGGTCCTCGTGTCACCCGTCGTGAGTTGGGCGCGAACCATCCGGTACGGCATGACCCGGCAACGTGTGCCCCGCTGGCTCGCCGCTTCCGCCATCGGGCTGCTGTCCTCACGGCTCGGTGCACGCCTTCTCGGCCTACCGGTCACATTGCACCTCACTGACACGTTGCCGGAACCGTCCGTCCCGACCTTGGTCATCCACTCCGAGGGCGATCTGACCACGCCATTCTCGGCAACCGTGGCGTTCGCCTCAGCATCGGACCGCGTAGCCGTGATGCAGTTCCCCCCGGCGCCGCACGCGATGGAGTGGAACGCGGATCCCGACCGGTTCGGCGCGACAGTCGCGGACTGGATCGCTGCACATCTGCGACAGATTGGCGCGCTGCGCGAGACGTAACCTGAACGGGGGTCACGGTATTGCGTTGATCTTGCAAATCTGCAACACTCAGGCTATGAGTGGCGCGGATCGGTTTTCGTCGTGTGAGGCAGATGCCTCAAGCACGGTCCCGCCCCTGAGCTCGCGGACCGGGCTTTCTGACGGCTCTGGTTCCGCGTCCGTCGTCGGCAACGGCGACGACGGTCAGGTGCAGACGCGTCGACCCCTCGCGCGCCTGCACCTGGCCCACCACTGGCGCGCAACGATCGTGCGGAACGTTCTCGTAGCTGCGGTGGCCGTGGTCGTGGTCGTGGTCGTCGTTGGTACGTGCATCACGGTCGCCGTGGTGGCTCGTCCGACCGAGCAGTTTTCTGCACTGACCGCGTCGCCGAGCACGGCGGTGTCGATCCCGGTGCGTCCCGGTACGTTCCGCGCTCTGACGGCCGCCCAGGTGGCGTCCCTGCCGGAGGCCCGGTACGACGCGGTGATCCCTGGCCTGATCCGCTACGACAGCACGAACACCACGGCGCTGACCCGATCGGCGACGCTCACGAAGGACGTCGCTCTGTACGGTGCCGCGCAGAAAAGTGCAGTGGCGCACCTTTCTGCAACGAACTTCCTCGGCGATCCGACGACCGTCGTCCCAGTCCGGACGGACGGCGCGTGGACGCTGATCCTGACACCGGCGCGCCAGCAGCTCCCCTCGAACACGAACGGTGACGCTGCAGCGCAGACCGCCGCTTGGCTCCGCACGGACGCCCTCACCGCGGGGGAGGCGCTGCCGTCCCGCGTGGTCGTGTCCGTGAGCGAGCAGACGCTCAGCATCGTCGCCGGCAAGGACGTCGCCACCTACCAGGTGGGTGTCGGCACGAAGACGACCCCGACACCGACCGGTGTCACCGGGTACCTGCAGGCCCGCTACCTCGACCCAAAGCAGGGGCAGAGCGTCCACCCGATCGAGCTGACGTCGCTGCACTCTGCGGCGAAGGACGAGCCGTTCGGCGGCTCGGACGGCGGCCTGATCGGGGTGCACTTCAACACCACGAGCTCCGGTGCGGTCTCGCATGGATGCATCCGGCTCACCGCCGAAGCGATCACGGCAGTCAACCGACTGCCGCTGGGTACTCCGATCACGATCACGAAGTGAGAGCACGATGACGGACACCACACACGACTCCGCCGACGTCGATGAGCGTCCCGCCGTGACCTGCCCGTTCTGCACGGAGGCAGTGCCGCAGGCCACGTTCTGCATGCGCTGCGGCCGTCAGATCGGCCAGCTCGACCTGACGAAGATCTTCACCTCCTCCGAACGAGCCGCCGGCTACGCCGAGGTCGTCCAGCGCACGCCGTTGGCTCGGACCGGCGACGTCGACAACGCTGTACTCGACGAGCCCGAGGTGGAGCACGAAGAGCCCGTGGGTGAGACGGATGCGCGCCCGACGCTCCGCGTGCTGTTCGGCGGCCTGTTCGGCCGCGGCGCCCGCCCGACCGACGCCGCCGCCGATGCGCCAGCCGTCGAGGGGGACGCTGCCTCGAGCGCAGAGGACGAGAATCCGAGCCTGCGGACCTTGTTCGCCAGCTGGTTCCACCACGCACCGGTGGACCCCTCGGCCGAGAAGGACGAGCAAGGTGGCGTGGACGTTGCCCCGCTTCTCGACGAGAGTCACCGCCGGTGGGTCTGGGTTGCGGCTTTCGTCGTCGTCGTGGTGGGTACAGCGGCCTTGTTCGTGGCCGGCAGCGGACACGAGGATCAGCAGAGCTCGACGGCGCAAGTCGCCTCGACTCCCGCGACGACGCTGCCCGGCTGGGCGAAGAAGCCCACGTGGGCGAAGAGCGGCGCCGTTGGCGCGGTCGGCGTGACCAGCGACGGGAACTACGTCGGCTACGCCCACGGGCGCACCGTCACCGTCCTGCACGCCGGGTCGGGCCGCACCGCGGCCACGCTGACCCTGCCCGGGAAGGCCGTCGGTGGCGTGTCCGCCGTGACCGTCGACGGCAAGCCGGCACTCGCGGCCGCGTCCAAGACGGCCGCGACCGTCTGGGGTGCCGGGAAGCTGCAGCTCGAGGCGGGGATCCCCACCGGCGGCAAGTTCCAGGTGCGCGCCGGCGTGCCGTTCGTGACCACCGACACCACCGCGGCGATGCTCACCGGGCACGGCGCCGTACCGGTCACCTTCCCGCGGCCGGGCGCGCTCATCATGGGCGGCACCGCGAACAGACAGGTGCTGTGGGCCTCCGCTCGAGGCGAAGTCCTCACCGCAGCCACGAACGGCACCGTCACCCGCACCGCGAAGCTCGCCGCCCCGAAGAACGCGACGGAGATCTCCTCGTGGATCGTCGCCACCGACAACACGGTGTGGGTGCGGTGGAAGACCCGCGAGAAGGGTTCCGTGCTCGCCGCCCACGACGTCCGCGACGGCAAGGCCATCAGCAGCACCGGCACCAGTTCGGATGAGCCGGTCACGGCCAGCCAGGACGGGAAGACCCTCCTGGTGCAGGGAACCGCGTTCACCGCCGCCGGGAAGACCGTCGCCATGCCCAAGGGGTTCGTCGCGGACGGGTTCGTAGGCAACCACCTCTACGGCGCCGACCAGGACGGCACGACCGCGTACGTCGCCGGCGACGACGTCCGCACCGGGCCCGCACCGACCGTCGTCCCGGTCGCCGAGACCGGATCCGGCGACCTCATCGCCGTCACGAACGGCCGCATCAGCACCTACGCCACCTCCGACAACACCACGAAGCAGTAAGGACCTCCATGCACACCCGCACCCGCATCGCGCTCACCACCGCCGCGATCGCCACCATGACGCTCGGCCCCGCCGCCGTCAGCCACGCCGACACCGCCGCCCCGGACGCCTCGATCGCCGTCGACGTCCCGGTCGACCCCACCCAGCCGGTCGACCCGACGCTGCCCGGGGACCCGACCGTGCCGGTCGACCCGATTCCTGTGGACCCGATCCCGGTTCCGACCGACCCGACTGACCCAACCGACCCGGGCACGGACCCGACTGACCCAACCGACCCGGGCACGGACCCGACGGTGCCGACGGACCCGATCCCGGACCCGTCGGAGCCCGCCCCCGCGGACCCGACGACGCCGGTCGACCCGGATCCCGCCCCTGCGGACCCGGGCACGGATCCCACGCAGCCCACCGACCCCGGCACGCCGGCTCCTGCGCAGCCCGCCCCGACCCCGGCTCCGGCTCCGACGGCTGCGCCGTCCGCGGCCGCGAGCTCGCCGGCGCAGGCTGCCGCTCCTCGCTCTTCCGGAGCGTCACAGACCCGTGGCAGCGGCCCCGCCACCACGACTCCCCAGCAGCACACTCCTAACCCTGGAACGACGCTCCCCGTCGTCGCCGGCTAACCCCGAAAGGCCCAGCTCATGAGCGCACTCCTCGCCCCGGTCATCAACATGACCACCAGCGCCGTCATCGCGGCACACACGCCGTCCGAGGTGACGGCGAAGGGCGCCAACATCAACCCGTTCGACGGCGTCAAGCCGGACCCGTCCTGGCTCGGTGACAACTTCACCACCCAGTGGAAGATCGCGCTCGGCGGTGTCTGGTTCCTGTTCATCCTCGGTTCGGCGTTCTTCCTGCTCAAGGCCGTCTCGAGGCTGCGGCACTTCAAGAACGCGAAGAACCCGCAGAAGGCGGAGGCCGCGAAGGGCGAGGTGCTCGGCACGTCCCTGATGACCGGCGGGATCATCATCGTCCCGGCGATCTTCGGGTTCATCCTCAACGCCGTCAACGGCTGAGCCGTCCACACCAGCGAGGGGAATCGCACATGAGCAAGCAAACCGCATCCCAGCCCCGGCGACGCCGCCGGTGGTGGCTGATCCCAGTCGGGATCCTCGCGGCGATCGCACTCGTCGCGGTCGGCGTCACCATCGCGAACCTCGCCGCGCCGAACACAACCCGCACCCCGGCCGGGGCAGGCTCGGGGGCCCCCACAGGCACCGGGAGCACCGCCCCGGTCCAGGGCGTCGACTACGCCTCGGGCTGCGTCGCCGGCCCGGACATCACGTCGAAAGACCTGCTCGAGCTCCGCGAGAAGAAGCAGTTCACTCCGGCCGGGGCAGCGGAGTTCCTCGGCGCCTTCATGCAGCTCTATAGCGCCGCGGACCCCGACCGCCGGCCGAACCTGCGGGAGACCGTCGACGACGTCACGGACGGCACCGCGCACTCGATGCTCGCCGCGTCCGATCTGTCGAAGTCGGGCTACGACGACGGGCAGACGCACGGCGTCGACCTGTCCGGTTCGGCGTACCTCGTCCGTGACAGCACCGACACCACCGTCACCATCGCGTTCGCCGGCCTCACCACGACGAACGGCAAACCTGACCCCGCCGAGGACAGCGCCTCCAAGTACCAGTACACGGGCGGCACCTTCACCCTCACCACCAGCGCGCAGGGCTGGGTCATCTCCGACGCCGATCCCTCTCCCGGCTGGGACGAGGGCCTGACGTCCGGCACCAAGTACAAGGAGGGCTGCTGATGGCATGCCAAGCAGGAGCAATCGTCTGCGGCGGCGGTGACGCGCTCGCCAAAGGCCTGTCGTGGATCTCCGGCGTCTTCGCCAAGGGCAAGGGCGCGGTCGAGGGCGTGAAGAAGGGCATCGAGTTCGCCCAGGACCCGCTCGGGTTCATCACGCAGCAGATGCAGGACGCCGTGCACGCCGTCGCCGGCGTGCTGATCCCGTGGCTGCTCAGCGCCCTGCACCCGAACTACGACGCCCAGTGGTGGCTGAAGTCCTACGCGGTGTCGTTCTCGATCTCGATGTTCGTGCTCGCCGTCCAGCTGCTCATCATCACCAGCCGACGCCGGAAGGGCTCGCTGGGCGCGAAGGAGATGCTCGAGTCGATCTTCATCGCCGCACCAGCGTTCCTCATCGGCGCCGCGTTCGGCCCGGTGATCGGTATCGCGCTGACGAAGGTGTTCACCGCTGCCGGCGACTCGATCGCCGCGTGGGCGGTGAACTCCACCACCCAAGAGTTCTTCACCAAGATCGCCGAACTCGCCGCGGCCGATGACGCCGGAGCGCTGCTGAACTCGGCGATCGTGTCGATGTTCGTCCTCGGCACCCTGTTCCTGAGTCTGCTCGGGGTGGCGTTCATCTTCATCATCCAGCTGGCCACCCAGTACCTCGTCGGCGCGGTGCTGCCGCTCGGGTTCGTGTGGATCGTGAACCCGGACACCCGGAAGATCGGCAAGGCCGTCCCGATCATCTGGGTCGTCATCGGTCTCACGCAGGTCGCGTTGATCCTCCTCGTCGGCCTGGCGTTCCGCGCCATCAACGGGATCTCGATCACCGCCGACCCGGGCACCCTCGGCAAGCTCGTCAACCCGATCCAGACGTTCGTGAACCTCGCGGTGCCGGCGGTCATCTCCTTCATCGTCGTGTTCGCGCCGCTGTCGATGCTGAAGTTCATCCCGCGCCCCGGCGGCGGTGGCGGCACGTCCCGAACGAGCGGGTTCACCCCGCCACAGGTGGCGCCGCAGATCCCGAACACCCCATCCCACGCCCCACAGACCGCGCACCAGACCGCGGCGTCACAGCCGACCGGACAGAGCGGTGGCGGCGGCGCAGTCAACGCGACCGCGTCAGCGGCGAGCACGGCCGGCAAGCACGCAGCCGGCGCAGCCGGTGCTGCCGGGAAAGCCGGAGCCGCAGGTGCGGGTGCCGGCGCTGCCGGAGGAGCGGGAGCCGCGGCCGCGGCGGGCACCGCATCGACCGGTGTCGGCGCGCCCCTGGCCGTCGGGATGCTGCTGGCCAACTCGGCACTCAAGGTCGCGCAGCAGGCCTCGCAAGCCGCGTCGACGGCCGCTGAGCAGGCCGTCGAGCACGGCACCCACCAGGAGGCATGAGCATGCGCACCTCGATCATCGGCGGCGACAGCGCCCACCGTGGCCTCTTCGGCGGTCGGATCTCCAAGCCCCGGCTCTGGGCGCTCGGATCGAGCGTCGCGCTGACCCTCGTCCTCGTGTTCGTCATGGGGCTCTGGGCGCTGCTGGTTGGCGTGGTCCTCATCGGGGCCGCGTGGTTCGCGACGATCGACACGGCGAACAACACCATCCTGCAGCGCCGGATGAAGACCGCTCGGTGGAAGGAGCGCCTCCGCCGCGGGACGACGAAGTTCGTCCCGTTCGACCAGGACGGTTGGGACATGCTCACCGACCGGTGGGCCGAGGCGAGCACCCGCGAGGAGAAGCGGGAGTCCATGCAGGAGCTCCACGCAATGCGGGACACCCCGGACGGGGTCTCCGGGATGCTGTGGCTGCAGGACGGTGTCGGCGAACCGGGGATCCAGTGGCACCAGACCCCGGAAGCGGAGGAGTACCTCGCGGTCACCTTCACCACGACGGGGCAGGTCACCGGCATCGAGACCGACCAGGTCTTCGACGTCGCCTCCGCCGGCTTCTCCGCCGTCGTCGCGTCGCTCGGGGACCCGCTCGGGTTCGCCAAGCGCATCCAGACCATCAGCCGCAACATGCCCACCGACTCCGCGCAGCACGAAGCGTGGATGGCGGAGCACGGCGACAGCAGCGTCCCCGCGGTGTTGCTGCACTCCTACAAAGACGTCGTCGACGGTGTCGCCGCTGGGCAGCTCATGCAGCGGCCGATGTTCACCGTCTCCTGGCCCGTCTCGGACCGGTTCGTCCGCCGGGCCGCCCGCCACGGCGACGCGGCGCTCGGGTGGCGACTGTTCATGGCGAACGAGATCGAGGGGATGCGGCGCATGCTCGTCGGCGCCGGCTACAAGAACGTGCACGCGATGACCGCCCGGCAGACCGCCGCGGTGATCCGACATATGCAGCACCCCGGCTTCCCAATGGAGCAGGTCGCCGACGTCACCCCGACCACCGGGTGGCTGCCCTCCGAAGACGCGTGGTCGTACACGACGTACGTCGGCGCACCCAAGGGCGGTCAGGTGTCGGTGTCGCTGTCACGCACCGCACGCATCACGGCGAAGAACCTCGAAGTGGTCGAGCGGAACGCGCTGTGGATGGCGCCGCTGCTCGGCGGAATGCAGTCCCAGGTGGTGCGGACGATCGCCTGGCACATCGAAGGATCCCCGCAGGACGAAGCCCGCCACCTCTCCGAGCAGGACCGGGTCTCCGACATCGCCGACCAGATCAAGCGCGACAAGGACGGGCAGATCGAAGACGTCGCCCTGAACGTCGAAGCCGACGCCGCTCGGCGCCGCCACCAGGACCTCATCCCGGGAACCGGCCACGTCGGCGCGAACTGGGTCGGCTACATCACCGTCACGGACGGCACCGAACGCGGCCTGGCTGACGTCTCCGAGCTCATCGAGGACGCCGCGAGCCGAGCCGGGATCCGCACCCTCGAGTGGCTGGAGGTCGACTCCGCCACCGCCAACGCGTTCACCTGGCCCGTCGGCCGTGGCATCGCGCCGGCGAACGTGTCGATCGGCTCGAAGGTCGAGCAGTTCGCGCAGGGCAAGGAAGCGAAGGAAGCCCTGTGAGCGGCCGCCACCTTCGAGAGCCCAGCGAGCACACCACCGTCGAACGAACAGGAACGAACCGATGACCGACACCACCGTGCTCGAGCAGACGCAGCTCCCCATCGGCGATTGGGAGTTCCCCCGCCTCGAGCCCCGCGGCTACGTCGAACCGCGCAACCGGATCCTGAAGCGAACCGGCTACTACGGCGGCCCCGTCAAGGGTGCCCCGTCGACGTCGCGGCAGGTCGAGGTGCTGAACCAGGGGATCTTGGAATCCCCGATGCAGTTCGAGGGCCTGCTGTCCGGGGTCGAGACGCTGTCGAAGACGCCGAGCGTGAACGATCAGTTCCAGGCGTACGCGCTGGGTCTGGTCGACTCTCCGAACGTCGTCGAAGCCGGCGACGTCGGCGTGGGCAAGTCGACGCTGATGAAGTGCGACTACGTCCTCCGCGCTCTGACGCTCCTGCGTCGCCGGGTGGTCGTCGTCGACAAGAAGCAGCAGTCCCCGACGGAGCCGTGGGGCGAGTACACCAACGTCGCCCACACCGCCGGGGTCGACCCGATCCGGCTCGCGCTCGGCGACCGAGACGGGTCCCGGATCAACATGCTCGACCCGGCACTGTCGCAGACCCGGTTCATCGCCGGCGACACCGGCGCCCTCATGGTGCTGCAGCAGGCGGCCGCGCTCCTGAACGACGGCACCCCGTTGGACACGTGGGAGCGGAAGGCGCTGCGGGCAGCGCTCCGCGACGGCGCCGCCCAGGCGCGGGACCGGGGCCGGGTGGTGAACATCTACGACGTCCTCGACCACTGCGGTGTCATCAGCGACGAGCTCACTCGGCAGATGAGCCCCACCGCGCTCGAGCGCATGCACGAAGCCGGCCTCACGCTGCGGTTCATTCTCGAACGTCTCCCGGAAGAGATGCCGGGCCTGTTCGACGGCGAGACGTCGGAGAACGTCAAGCTCGGCGAGAAGCTGACCGTGTTCGACATCTCGCAGCTGCACGAGTACGGCCCCGCGGTGCCGCTTGCGATGATGCTCGCCAACGCGTGGACCCTCGGCACGATCCGCCGGTCCGAGCCGGGATGGAAGACGACGTTCTGCGTCGACGAGGGCTGGTTCCTCGTCGGCGGGCCGATGGGGAAGGTCATCCAGTCCAACGCGAAGCTCTCCCGCGCGCTCGGTCTGTCGAACGTGGTGAACATCCACCACATCTCCGACATCCCCGCCGACGACCCCGCGGTGGCGTTCATCAAGGAGGCCGGGACGATGCACCTTTTCCGGCAGTCGAAGGCCGACGACGCGGTCGCGGCCGCGCAGATCGCCGGGCTGAAGCCCGGCGCGGCTGAGCAGCTGATGACCCTGCCGAAGGGGCAGCACTTCAAGAAGGTCGGCCTCGCCGCGGAGGTTCGGATCGCGCACTTCCGCTCCGAGCTCGAACGGCAGATCACCGACACCAGCGCCGGCTTGACGGGAGCAGCACTGTGAACCGCACCAGCCTCGCGATCGCCACCGCCGTGGTGGTCGCCGCAGCCCTCACCGGGTGCGCCAGCACGCCGGCGCAGCCGTCCGTGTCGGTCCCCGCAGCAGCACCCACCGGTGCGGCCACGAGCGACGACGGGCAGCCGAAGGTCACCGGCCCCGGCCAGGTGACCCCGTCCGCGCAGCCGACGGCACCGGTGAACGCGGAGGACCCGATCACGCCGACGCAGGAGGGCGCCGCGACCGGGACGGCGTCCGGGTTCGTCTCCGCGTACGTCGACAAGAGCGTCACCGGCGACGCATGGGCCAAGGGATGGATGCCGTACCTCACCACGCAGGCGCAGGCCGCGTACGAGGGCACCAGCCAGCAGGCGGTTCCCGGGACCACGCTCTCCGGCACGGTGAAGCTCGAGGACGGTGGCACCAACGGTGCCGCGATCGTCGACGTCCCCACCGACGCCGGCACGTACACGGTGCAGCTCAACCAGGTGAACGGCTCCTGGAAGGTGCTCCGCGCGATCCTCCCCGGCGAGGACGACTGACATGGTCAAGTTCGTTGTCGGCGCCGTCGCGGTGATCGTGCTGTTCATCGGGATGCTCCTCGGAGCCTCCGGTGGCGGCTCGACCGCGGCCGCGGCGTGCGGTGCAGGCGCCGGCGACACCGCGGCGGTCACGAAGGACCTCCCGAAGAAGGTCGGCACGTGGGACACCGACCAGGTGAAGATGGCCGCACGGCTCGTCGGAGCCGCGCACGAGGTGAAGGCCAACGAGCAGGCCACCACGATCGTCGTGATGGCGGCGATGGGTGAGTCGTCGCTGTCGAACCTGAACCACGGCGACGCCGTCGACAACACCACCATCGGCGTGCTGCAGCAGGACGACAGCTACGGAGAGCGCGCCGACCGGCTGAACCCGGAGAAGGCCGCGAAGGCGTTCCTGGCGAAGCTGGTCAAGGTGCCGGACTGGGAAACGCTCGAACCGACGATCGCCGCGCACAAGGTGCAGGTCAACGCCGACCCGTACCACTACGCGAAGTTCTGGACCGACGCGCAGCAAATGGTCGCCGCCGTCACCGGCGCCGCGACAACGTCCGGCTGCGACGTCCCCGGCGACCAGGTCGAGCTCGCGAAAACCCTCAAGGCCGCGTGGGAGAAGGGCACCTTCACCGACACGTACCACCCGCAGATGGTGAAGCAGGAAATCCTCCCCATCGTCGACGGGACCACGAAGGACGCCTGCCAGGTCGACACCCGGATCCTGCAGCTGCTCGTCGCGGCGCTCAACAAGTACGGCTCCGTGCAGATCAGCGACATGAACCGTCCCTGCGTCGGCATCGGCACGCACTGCGAGTCCGGGTCGCTGCACTGCAAGAACCCCGCGGTGGCCGTGGACTTCAACGCCGTCGGCGGGAACGTGCTCCTCGGCTCCGGGAAGCAGGACATCGAGTTCCTGCAGTGGCTCGACACCGTGATGCCGAAGGGCTCCCAGGCAGGCCAGGTGCAGTGCCGGCCCAACACGCCGCTGGAGAACTTCCGCCAGTTCGAAGACCCCTGCTCGCACCAGCACATCGACCTCGGCTCTACCACGGAGCCCTTGACCCTCGGCAAGGACGCCTCATGAGCACCCTGACCATGCCGCTCGACGCGGCGACCGTCACGTTCGAGATCCTCGACCAGCTGCAGGAGCACGCTCCCGTCAGCTGGGGCGGACTGACCGCACCCACGGGCGGGCTGCATTCGCCGCTGCGGGGGGATGCCCTGCCGGACTACTCCGTCTTCCCCGACCGCAGCAGCACCGACCACGTGCTCGTCCTCCACCGCTGGATCGACGTCGACGGCCGTCCCGGCCGAGACCGCGTCCGGCTGCAGCACCGCACCATCGGCGACGCCCTCAACCACCTGCAGGCCGCAGAGCCCGTGCACCGGTTCACGATCGGGCACGACATCGACCCGTTCGACGCAGACGGTTCCCGAGACCTGCCCGTGCTCTCCGTGTGGACCGGCCCCGTCGTCGACGCCGGCGACGTGCCGGCATCCATGCCCGGCCCCGAGCTCCGCGGCCGCGTGCTGTTCCGCGGCCGCCTCTCCGACCGCACCAACGTGCTCGAGGAGCATCCCGGGATGATCGCAATGGAGCGGCTCATCCTCGAGCAGACCCCCTCGCTCGAGGAGTGGGTCCTGCGATCCGGACCACGCATCGCGGACGACCTCCAGGTCCACGAGCACGCCTCCGAGCTCAACACCCTCGACGACGTGTTGACGTGGGCGGAGCAGTGGCTGCACACCTCGTACGACTCCCCGTACCTGATGAGCATCAACTCGTTCGTGGTGTCCTGCGCCGGCGCCGGGCAGCCGATGACGGTGCGGGTCTGGTGAGCGTCGTGGGGAAGATCGTCGGCGCTGTCACGGGCGGGGTTGACGAAGTCCACCGGACCGTCGCCGCGTACAAGGTCGCCCGAGAAGCACGCGACCTCGCGATCGCCGAGGCCGCCCTGACGGTCGGCGCCCACCGAGTCGCGCAGGAAGCCGGCCTCTCCCCGTCGCGGGTACGGCAGATCCTCCACGACGTCACCGCACCGGAGGGCCACCACGATGACCGGGAAGGGGACCCCCAGTGAGACGCCGCACGAAGCAGCAGCTCGTCACGGCGGCCGCGCTGTTCGCGGCCGCGGCTGTCGGCACGATCGCCGCACCCTACGTGCACCCCACGACCGCGACCGGTGAGATCCGGTCGACGTCGACGGAGCAGCCGTCGCCCTCGAGCACGGTGTCCGCGGGCGAGGCGCTGCGAGATCTCCGCGCACTGGATATCTCCGACGCGTACGTGCCGGCGCGCTACGACCGCGACGCGTTCGGTCCAGCGTGGGCCGACACCGACCGCAACGGCTGCGACACCCGCAACGACGTCCTCCGCCGCGACCTCACGGCCGTCGTGATCAAGCCGGGCACCCGCGAGTGCGTCGTGCTCTCCGGGACACTCCACGACCCGTACACGGGCCGCACGATCACGTTCGAGCGTGGAAACACGTCGAGCCTGGCCGTGCAGATCGACCACCGCGTCCCGTTGTCCTACGCATGGCGGCACGGCGCCGCGTCCTGGACGCCGAAGCAGCGGGAGATGTTCGCCAACGACCAGGCGACGAACCTGGTCGCCGTCGACGGGCCCGCGAACGAAGAGAAGTCCGACTCCGGGCCCGCGGAGTGGATGCCGGCGAACACCGGCGACGCGTGCAGCTACGCGGCGTCGTTCGTGACCGTGGCCACGAAGTGGCAGCTGTCGATCGCCACCGACGACGAGCACGCGCTCGCACGCACCCTGACCACCTGCAGCTGAAGGAGACGCCGATGACCGACAAGCCCGTTGACACGGACCTTTCCCGCGCACCGCGGTTCGGCCTGTCCCGCACCCGCGTGGTGTTTCTCATCCTCGCCGTGGCGCCCATGATCGCCGGCGTCGGCTGCGGGATCGAGTCCTTCCGCTCTGGGTGGCAGCCGTACGTGGCCTACTGGGGCGCTCCGATGCGGGCCGTTCCGGCCAACGACACCGCCACCGCCTGGTGGCTAGCGGGAGTGGCGGCAATCTGCGTCGGCGCCGGAACGGCGATCAGTGCCACGGCGCCGAAGCCGTTCGTTGCCGCAGCGTCGATCGCCGGCGTCTACGGCGTGATGACCGCGCTGTTCTTCCTGGTGCTGGCGGCGATCGCATGAAGCGGGCAACGGTCCCTGAGCCGCGGGCGACGGTTCGGCGTGGGCGCCTGGCGATCGCGCGGCTGTGTCTGCTGCTCGGCGCGGTGTGCGGGATCGCCGCCACCGTGGTGGGGCTGCCCGTCGTGCAGCTGCTCCCGGGCGGCCCCGCCGCGGGACCGGAGCTGCACCTGACCGCACAGGCGGTGTGGGCGCTGCTCGGCATCGCCCTCCTCATCGCCGGCAACGTCCTCGTCGCCAGCGAGTTCAACCGCATCGACTGGGAATGGCAGCTGGAGGACCTCCTATGACCCCGATCCCCACGGAGTGGGACATCACCCACACCTGCGGTCACACCGTCCGCAAGAACCTCTCCGACAAGCCCGCAGGCCAGCGTGCCGGCACCGCACGGTGGTTCGCGAAGAACCGTCAGTGCCCCGCGTGCGAAGCCGAACAGCGGGCCGCGGAGGATGCCGAGCTCCGAGCGGAAGCCGAGCGGGACGGCATGCCCGAGTTGGTCGGCAACGACGGCGCCGTGCGGTGGGCGGTGCGGATCCGGCAGGAGTTCCTGCGGGCATCGTTCCGCGAGCTCGTCGAAACGAATTTGGTCGACCCGGCGGTGTTCCAGCGGGACGTGCTGGAGGCAGCACGCCGCGTAACGGCCGCGCGGTGGTGGATCGACAACCGGGAGATCGCCGCCGCCGACCTGCCCGAACTGCTCGCGGAGCCCGGCCCCGGCGCCATCGCGAAGACGCGGGCGCCGGCCGCTCCTGCAGCCGCATCATCCGAACCAGCACCCGCCGCCGGCAGGGTGTCGTTCTTCGACAAGAAAGCGAACCGCTGATGGACACGCTCAAGGAACTCTGGGCCACGGTGCAGGTGTACGTGTGGCTGGCGGTCGTTGTCATCGCGGCCTGGACCGGCCTGCACATCGCCGCCGGCCATGACCCGAAGGTGCGGGATCTGTCGTGGAACCCGCTCGACGTCGCCATGGACGCGTTGAAGGGGCGCTTCCGGATGCCGGAGGGCGGCATCGTGTTCGCGGTCGGAGCGGTCATCGTCGCCGTGGTGATCCTCATGGTGCTCTGGTTCGCCCTCCCGGCGATCTGGCACAAGGTGTTCGGGCCGTCGAAGCCGAAGGCGGAAGAGGGTTTCGCCGGCGTGCAGGAGCTGCAGGACCGTGCCGAGATCGGCTACAAGGTCGAGACGACCGCACCGTTCGCCTACATGGGTGACCACCCGATCCGGGCGACGACCGAGGACGTGGCCACCGTCGTCGCACCTCCGCGGTCGGGCAAGACGATGCGGCTGGTCATCCGGCTGATCCTCAAGGCGTTCGGGCCGGTCGTGTCGACGTCGACGAAGCCCGACGTCGTCCGGCTCACGGCCTGGCTGCGGGCCAAGGTCGGCGCCGTGCACGTGTTCGACCCGGAGGGTGTGACGAACTGGCCGACCCGGGTGAAGTGGGACATCGTCGCCGGGTGTGAGTCGGCGAAGGAGGCCACTCGGCGGGCGAAGACGATCATCGCGGCCCGTCCGCTCGCGGATGCCGGCAACGCGAAGTTCTTCGCCGGCACCGCGCAGAACGTGCTGCAGTGTCTGCTGCACGCGGCAGCGCTGGGCGGCTACTCGATGCGCGACGTCGTGCTGTGGTCGAAGGACTTCTCGATCGACACCCCCTACGACATCCTCCGCGACCACCCGGACGCGAACGCGGGATGGCTGTCCGACCTGCGCCGGTTCTGCCGGTCGAAGGCGCACGAGACGGTCGACAGCACCGACATGACGCTGCGCCTGGCGCTCGAGACCCTGGCGCTCGAGGAGATCCTCGACTCCGTCTGCCCGAAGGAAGGCGACCGGGTGTTCGACGTCGACGCGTTCCTCGCATCCACGGACACCCTGTACCTGCTCAGCGAGTCCGGAGAAGCGTCGCTCGCGGCGCCGGTCATCACGACGCTGGTGTCCACGATCGAGCGACGCGCGAAGGCGCACGCGACGAAGTACCGCACCGGCCGCCTGCCGAAGCCGCTGACGCTGATCCTCGACGAGGTCGCGAACATCGCCCCGATCCCGGGCCTGCCGGCGCTCGTCACCGACGGTGGCGACCGCGGCATCATCGCGTGGTCGTTCCACCAGGACCCGAAGGATGCCGAGACCCGATGGGGGAAGGCCGGCGGGAACAAGATCCTGAAGTCCTCGAACATCCTGATGGTCCTCGGCGGGATCAAGGACGACGAGTACCTGGAGAGCCTGTCGAAGCTGTGCTCGGAGAGGGAAGCCGAACGCATCGGCACCACCGAGTCGGCCAACGGCAGGTCCACGTCGACGTCGACGATCAAGGAGCGCGTGATGACCGCCGGCGCGATCCGCCAGCTCGAGCCCGGTAAGGGGATGCTCTTCTACCGGGAGCTGCCGGTAGCGATCGTCGACCTGCCCGGCTGGTGGGAAGAGGACGACAAGGCCGCCATCGAAGAAGGTCAGAACTGGGCCTTCCAGCAGGAAGGGATCGCAGCATGAGCGACGACGCCCCCACACCGGAGGTGCCCGACGAGAACGGCGCCGGCGGGCAGGAACCGGTGGACCTCGAAGAAAAGGTCCGCCGTCTCGAACAGCTCGTCGCCGGGATCCTCATGGCCGACACGGCCGCCGGCGCCGAGGCGGCGGCTGAGACCCCGGTCCCGCAGGTCGGGACCACCGCCCCGGTAGCGGAAACCGCGGTCGCGGACGCGGGCGGCCCCTGGAACTGGGTTGGGGTCAGCGAGGAACGCCGGAAGGAGCTCGCGCAGGACCTCACCGCGTTCGTGCAGTGGCTCGAGGAGCGCTACCTGCGACACCTCAGCAACGAGCAGTACGAGTTCCCCGCGAACTGGCACGAGAACCCGGTCGTCGTCGAAGTCCTCACCGCGGTGATGGTCGCCCGAGAGGCTGCGTACAGCGACATGTTGGAAGAGCCCTCTTCGGCGCTGTCCGAGTGGCACGAGCGGGCGCTCTGGCCAGCGATCGAGCGGCTGCAGTCGCTCGGCATCTTCAAGGACGGGAAGCTACTCGTTCGGAACCGCAACGTGGTCACCACGGACGCCGCCGCCGGAGCCCTGGAACAGGCCGCCGGCGCGTCGGCTCGCGCGCTGGCCAAGGAGAGCGCCGAGAGCGCACCGGAGCGCGAGAGCGCCAGCCCGGGACCGTCGGACGTGTCTGAGCCCACGACGGAGCCGATCACCGTCGTCACCTGACCGGGGTCTTGACGCCTCCTCGACAAGCCGGGCACGATCAGGCCTACGGTGGTCGACCGAGAGCGACCTTCTGGTCGCCGCGAGTCGGGGCGGGACGAACGAGGGGGAACTATGCCAGGCGGCGGATGCACGGCACCAGTGCGCGGACACACTGCGACCAGCGAGCGAGGTAAAAGGTGCCCGGCGAGTGTGCACGGGCCCGCCGGCGCAGCAACCACGACGTCTCCCGGAACAGCAGGGACGCCCGCCGCGGCGCCGTCTTCCTCATCTGGCGCAGGCGCATCGACGGCCGGAGGACAAGGCGGCGCGTTCTCTGAATCGGATATGACGACGGAGCAGCAGGAACTGCTCGTGAAGTTGGGCGACAAGCTCCTGGACTACGCGACAACCGAGCAATCCGACCGGGCGCGTAAAGCCGCGTTGGACCTCATGGATGCGGTCGCAACCGATGGAACCAAAGTGCAGCGCGCCGAGCTATGCGACCTGTTCAACAAGCACGTACTTTGCGAGCTGTTCGAAGATCTCGCCGTAGCGCTCGCCTCGTTCACCGGTTCAGTCACCAAGCTCGTGGAAGCGATGGTTGACCGCCTCAATGTCCCACCGCTGCTGTCCGTAGTGCTGAAGGTGGTTTTGAAGCGAACGGCAAAGATTGCCATCGGCCCGCTGACTAACCCGATCGAGATCCTCCGCGTCAAGGCATGTTTCCTCGCTATCGCGTTCTGCCCCAACACCGACACGCATCGAAGCGGCCTTGAAAAGAACTGCACCATTCCGGTAGCGGACTACCTGAGTACGCCGGCGCCCGTAACCACCTAGTCGGCCTACATGTGGCGCTGCGGGCCGCTCTGGTCCTGACGGGGTCCGGACTGGTCGTACGTGTTCCGCTTCGTGGTCTCGGCCTGCTGCGCGGCGTCGCGAGCAGCTTGTGCCGCGGCCTCGCGTGCCGCGGCCTCGCGTGCCGCGGCGGCCTCCTGGCGTCGACGGAGCGCGTCTGCGAGAGCATCCGGGTCGTTGGCCAGCCGACGGATGGCCTCGGACGCGTCAGGCGCCGCCTTCTCGACAGGCTCCACCGCGGGAGTAGCCACCGGAGTACCCGCAGGACCGTCGCCGGGACGGACGGTCGTAGGCTCCCCGGCGGTCGTCTCGGCCGCGGGGACGGGGCCGGCGGTGTTCCGTTCGGCGCCGTCGCGATCGCGCATCCAGCCGGTGCGGCGGAGGTCCTCGTGGGCCTGCTCCGCTTCCGCGAACGCGTGCCGGCTATCGCGGTCGACCATGCCCGGGTCCGGAAGACGGTAGGCGTCGTCGGGGATGCCGTGGGCGTCGCGGTACGCCGCCACGGTGGCGACCTGCTCGCGCCAGGTGTCGCGTGCGTAGCCGTCCGCCGGCTGCATGCCGTACTGCGCCACCCATGCCGGTTTCTGCTCGAGGAGCCGGTCGACGTCGACGACGACGGCCGTCTCGGGCAGGGTTGCCGTGGCCGTCGCGGTGGTGCGCGCGCTCGGGTCGATGCCCATGCGCTCGAGGGCGTCCGCGGACGCCTGCTCACGCGCCAGGCGCTCCTGCTGGGTACGGAGGTCGAGCCCTGCTGCGCGGGCGTCCTGCCATGCCTGGACGGCGTGGGAACCGCCGGGTTCCTCGCTGAGGACGGCTTCGCTCGCGGGCACCTCGAACGCTTCCCGGTAGGCGACGATGCGGCCCATGTTCTCCCGCCACTGCTCCGCCTGCGCGGGGTCCGTGGGGATCCGGCCGAACGGCTCTGCCCACGCCGGCGGTTCGGCAACGACCTGGTCGACGAGGGAGGTGATGCGGTCGCGCATCAGCTCCTGCTGGCCGTGGAGCCAGGTCCGCACCTCGGGTTCGCCGATGCGGTCGTTGAACGGCGTCACCCACTTCGGCAGCCCCGGCACGGGTTCGAGGTCGGTGCCGATCGCGGTGACCGGTCCGAGCCGGTACCAGTAGACGCGCGCCGGCGACTGGATCGGGGAGATCTCGTCGAGATCCCGCGGACGGACAAGCCCCTGCAGCCGGGCGTGGAGTGCAGTGCCGGCGAGATCGTGGTCGACCAGCCGGGCGGCGAATGTCGACCAGGCTTCGTCGTTGATGATGTTCGCGGCGAGATCGGCGGGAAGTGCGTCGCGGACGGCCTGCTCGGCGCGCTCGATCGCCTTCGGGTCGAGTGCGGCGACGCGGCCGTGGTCGTACTGCGGCAGCAGCGTCGTGAGGGAGTGCGCGGTGTCCTGCTCGGCTCGCAGGGTCTCCGTGGCGCTCTTGGTCGCGCCCTCACGGCCGAGGACCTGCTCGAGGGCTCCGCGGATGGAGTTCTCACGCTCGTCGTCGGTGTGGCCGGAGGAGTCCAGCGGCTTGTCGATGACGACGTAGAGGCGGTTCTGCTCCTTCGCGCGGGTGCTGTCGACGTAGAGCTCTTCGCGGGTAGTGCGGTCCGGGTGGATGACCGCGCCGCCGGTGGAGACGGTGTCGCCCTGGGTGCCGTGGCTGGTGCGGGCGTAGCCGAGCTGCACGTGCTCGTCGACGTACTCGAGCGGGAAGGTGACGGTGCCGCCGTGCAGGTGCGACTTCGCCATGACGCCGTACGGGCCGACCGCCGTGACGGTCCACATGGCGTTGTTGGTGACCCAGTCCTTGCCCTGGTTCATCCGCAGCGACCGGTCCGTGTTGCGGGTCAGGATGACGTCACCGGTGCCGACGGTGTTCCCGTCCGCGAGCAGCCGTCCGTCCTCCTGCACCTGGCCCTGGGCGACGCGGTCGGCGCGGGCCCGGGCGTTCAGAGCGGACACTTCCTCGTTGGTGCCGGCGATCATCAGCGACGACTTCCCGGCGGTCGTGTCGGCGTGCCAGTCGGTGAAGATCCGGTCCATGACTTCGTCGCGGGTGCCGGCGAACACGCGGCCCCGCTCGATGTAGAAGTCGAGTCCGGTGGTGTCCCCGGTACGGAGCTTCAGGGAGGCGGCGGCTTCGGCGGTGGCGTGCTCGCCGGTGAAGCGGTGCACCTCTTCCAGTCGGGTGACGGTGGTCTCGCGCTCGAGGAGGCGAAGGACGCCGCCGGCGCCGATGGACCCGTGCTGTGCGGGGTCGCCGAGGGGTCGGAGGGCGGCGCCGTGCTCGTCAGCGAGAGCGAGAAGACGTCCCATGAGCGGCGTGCCCGCCATGGACGCTTCGTCGACGAGGAGGAGCGTGTTGGCGTCGATGCGGTGCTGCTCCGCCACCGGCTGCCCGCTGCGCTTCGCGTTCGCGTGCGCCTGCAGGAGCATGTCTGCGGTGTCCGCGGTCGCGCCGAGCTCGCGGCCGAGAACTTCCGCCGCCTTGCCGGTGGTCCCAAGCGCGAGGACACGACCACCGCCCGCCTCGACGGCGTAGATCGTGGCCCGCATCGCGGTGGTCTTACCCGTGCCGGCCGGTCCGATACCGGTCTCGATTCGGCGGCCACCGGTCGCGAACTGCCGTGCCAGCTTGATCTGGCCGGCGTTGAGTTCGTGGTGTCCGTCGGCGATCGCGCGGTCGTTGAACCGACGCATCGCGTCGTCGAACGCCTGCGGCTCCATCGCGAAACCGCCCCGGGTGCGGGCAGCATCGAGGATCGCTTCCTCAGTGCGGAGGGTCTTCTCGGAGGTGAACTCGTCGGCACGGTGGATCCGGAAGACGCTCTCACCGTTGCTGCGCTGCAGCTGCGCCGGCGTGGGGTTCAGCTCCGGCGGTATCAGGGAGATCGACCGCTGCACCGCGGCGGCAGTGATGTCGCGAGTGAGGGCTTGGACGTCCTGCCCGGTGGCCTGCGCGACGCGACGTGCGACGCGCTCGGCCTCGGCCTGCAGGTGCGAGTCCTTCCACGTCGACCGGTCCTGCTCGACCCGAGTGACGACGAGATTCCCGAGCTGCTGCACGCTCTGCCCAGCAAGCAGATCCTGCGCCGGCATCGCCCTCGACTGGGCGACGATGCCCGCCGCCCACCCGTCGACATGCACCTTCTCCGAGGCAGCACGACGCCACTCTGCTACCTGGTCCTGCTCCGACGACGGCGGTGCTTTGTGGTCGCGGGTGGAGAGGTTCGCCTGCTCGTAGAGCTCGTGCTGGATGTTCTTCGGCGGGGTGTGGCCGTGGGAGGCCACGTACTCGTCGACGAGCTCGGAGTACGCCTGCTCGATCCCAACACGGCGGGACGAGAAGCCCTCGCGGAGGCTGCGATCGACGCCCATGATCTCGCGCACGTCGCGCTTGCCGGCACCCCGGGACTCTTCGACGAACTGCACGCCGAGACGGTTCCGGAGTTCTTCCTCGACGAGCGAGTTGTACCGCTCGGATGCGGCGACACCGAGGCGGTGCAGCATGCGGCCGTCGAGGGATCGCCACTTCCCGTCGACGCCCTCGACCTTGGTCGAGACGGCGACGTGGGTGTGCAGGTCGGGGTCGCCGGTGCGGGAGTCGCGGTGCTCGAACGCAGCGACGATGAGGCCCTTCGTTTCGACCTGCGCGACGCCGCCGGCACCGGTCCGGGTGAACGCTGCTTCCTCCTGCAGGAACGTCATCGCACCCTGCCATGCAGCTTCGTGGGCGGCATGCACCTCACGGGCGATGTGCGCCTCACGAGGGTCGTTGCGGTCCGCCAACGCCCACAGCAGGGAGACCGACTTGACCGGGCTGAACACCAGGTCGTAGCCCGCGACGGGCTGGCGCGGCGGGGTGCCACGCTCGGTCAGGAACCGGGCGACCTCGCCGGTGGTGGCCTCGCGGCCGAGCGCACCGCGCAGGTGATCGGCGGCGAGGTTGTGCTTCACCAGGTCGCGTTCCGGACCGGTCTCGGGGTTCCGGCCGACCTCGTCACGGAACCCCTGGTAGCCGCGGGAGACCTGCTGCTTCCAGTCCGGAACACGGAGCGCGACGAACCAGGAAACCTCGTCCGATGTGGCGGGTCGACGCAGTGACTTCTGCAGCATGGTGGCCGCGACGTCGGCCTTGATGCCGGACAGTTCGGCGTCCGCAGGGGCGCGCTGGTGGTCCCGCTCGAACGCGACGGACGCGGCGTGGATCTGCACCTGCCACTCGGTGTCGGGGTCGTTCGTGGTCATGAACCGACGGCCCAGACGGGCGGCGTCGATGGCCTCGGAGGCGGACGCGCCGGCGGCGATCTGCTCCTGGATGAAGGCAGTTGCGTCAGGGCGCAGCCCCTCGCCGAAGAGGGCCTGCATCTGCTCTGCGGACACCTGCCCGGAGACCCCCAGGGAGGCCAGGCCGTTGCCCCACCACTGGCCGGGCTTGGCTCCCTCAGCGGTGTAGTAGTCCGTGAGGTCTTCGCTTCGCCGGACCTGCTGATCGCCCGCAGCAACCTGGTTTGTCAGGTATGAGTATCCGTCACCTGCGTGCAGGACGTGCACCGTCATCACGAGCGATCACCTCCTCCCACACCCCCACCGTAGCGGGTTTTGGAGGGCCACACACTGTTAGTGCAAGAGGTGTGTGCGTTCGGTAGTGTGATGTCAGGCGGTCGGTCAGACTGCGTCAGCACCTATCAAAGCTGTCGTTGCGATCGTCGGAACTCGTTGAGGGGACCAGCGAGAGGGAACCAACCATGGCTCGAACCAGCACGAAGAAGGACAACCGAGAACGAGCACGTCAGCGCCGGGCAGAACTCGACGCTGAACGAGCCCGACGTGACGCCGCGATCGAAGAAGCTGCCTCGACGTTCTTCGACGCCAACGACGATCGCGAAGAACTCATCGCCAAGCTCGACGCGATCGACGTGGACCGCGCCCTCGCGGTCCAGTCGCTCGTGAAGCTTAAGGAAACCAACCCGCGCATCGCGCAGCTGCTCGACATTCCGGTGGCGGAAGTGCGCCGCCTGCGGGACCTCGGTGCGGAGTCCGCCAGCCCGAGCGCGAACGATGGCGCGACGTCGGACGTGGAGGCCAGCGACGGTTTCGTGGACGCGGAGCATGCGGGTGAAACCGGGCAGGCGGCGTGAACGTCGGCACGGCGGTCGTCGCGTCCGCGGTCGGCGTCGCGCGGATCGTCTGGTACTTGGGGTGGCGACTTCGCAGCCGAACGGGCCTACGCCGGACTGACCGCGCCCGGCGCGCGTCGAACGCCCTGATGGGGTGGGTGACGTTCGAGGGGTTGGTGCTGACGGGCACGCTCGTGTGGTCGCCAGCGCTCGGCGTGGTGCTCGTGCTCCTACCGCTCTGGCTGGTGCTGCGCGGAGTGATCGCGATCGTGGACCGCAGCGCCGAGCGCGCCGCGCAACGTCGCGACATGCTCAACGCGTATCCCCCGGAACCGCGACCGGTCAGCTGGGACAACGTGCCGATGGTGGTCGTGCTGTGGTGGTTCGCGATCGCGTACGTTGGGGTCTTCCTGACGGTGGTGTTCCTCGTCGCGTTCGCCGGTCCTGACGCGCTCGAGTCGGACCTGTCGACGAACGTGCTCATCGGAAGTGTCGCCGCGTGCGCCGTCCCAGCGATCGTGATCGGCGTGGTTCGGAAGCTTCGCCGCGATCAGGCCATCCGCGACTTCCAAGCCCTCACCGCCGGCATCGAATCGCGGGTGCGGCTCGCTCAGGGCACACAGCCCGACGGGCCGCGCGACGAGCAGTGAGCACCGCCGGCCCTGCGTAAGCGGGCAGGCAAGATAGGAACCGACGGGCCCGGCGCCGCGATGCGCGGGGGCTGTGGCCGTTAGGGATGAGGAGTCAGGACGATGGGTGCACGAGCGGCGATGGTCATCACCTGCGACGTCGCTGGCTGCGACCAAGTCATCGTCCCGATAGCCGGACCCGACGACAACAGCAGCCGCACCGAAGCGCGCGCCTACGCCCGCGCCCATGGGTGGACGACCGCCGACCGCTCCCCCAGTTGGACCGACACCTGTCCCGCGCATGCCGGCGGCGCCGGCGATCGGACCGCTGGCCAGGTTGGGGCTTCTGGCCGTTAGGTGTCGGTGGTCACCAGAGCGTCGGGGTGTCCGGCGCGATCCCTGTGCGGCACGCACGGATCGCTGCCTGGTCCCACCCGTGATCGCGGAACGCTTCGCGGAGCTCACGCGACAGCGCCACTCGTTCGCTGCGCTGCAGGCCGGCCATCCGAACTGCGGTCGCCCCGTTGCGGTGGCGGCCGCGCTGCACACGCTCGAGCATGTTCCCGCGGTGCGTGCCCGGTGCCAGGTGTGACACCGATTCGTTGACGTCGACGTGGACGCACAACGGGATATCGCAGGCGTGCAGCAGCAGCACCGTCGGGTGCAGCGCTGTGCCGGTGAGGTGTTCGTATAGCCACCGCTGCGGCCGCATCGCACGCTGGCCACCGTCGGGTTGTGGAACCCAGAAGCGGCCGTAGCCGTCGTCGCCGATGGCACCGGTCCAGATCCAGCAATCGCTGGGCGTCGGCCCCCGCACGACGTGCGAGAAGAAGCGTTCCTCGGCACTCACCGGAGTCGGCCCACTCATGTGCTCACTTCTGCCGCTTCCGGTTTCGGCGGACCCGTTTGCGCCCCGCGCTCATCAGAACGCCTGCACCAGCACCGTGAACACCGGGAGGAACACCACCGCGGCCGCGACGAACAGGACTGCTGCTGTGGAGGGGAGCGGGGTGAGGGATGAGTGCTCCTCCCCCGCTGCCTCACGGGCGTGCCGGACAACGATCGATGCGACCCCACCGAGCACGAGCACGAGCAGGACAGCGACGACAAGGAAGGCCCAGATGGGTACTTCGCGCCCGAGCGCTGAAACGGTCGACGTGAGGTCTGCTGCGGTGTTCATGGTTCTAGTCTCCGTGCTCAGGCGCGGGCGCCGGCGTACTGGGGGAACATGCGGTCCATCGTCGCTTCGTGGCGGGCGGCGCGGTCGTCCTCGCCGCGGGTCCGGGAGATCTCCGCGAACGTCGGACCCGATGCGGTCGGTTCGGCGGGGGCGGGTCGGCGGCACATCTCGGCGTAGTACCGATCGGCGTCGCGTTCGGCCTGCTCGAGGCGGGCCCGCAGTTCGAGGACCTCGGCCATGAGCTCTGGGGCGGCCATCTGGAACCCGACCATGTAGCCGGCCTCCCAGACCTGGCGCTGTTCGTCGGTGAGTTCCCACTCGCGGACGTTCTCGGTCGGGTCGGCGGTGGCGGTGTCGATCGCGCGGAACGCGACCACGGTGTCGCCGGCGTAGAGCTCGTCGACGGCGTCGCGGGTGGACTGCTGCACGACGTCGCGGCGGATGGTGCTCGGACGCTCGAGGGTCATCGTCATCACGCGGCCGTGCTCGAGGCGAGTTCGCCGATCTTGTCGGGGCGGAACCCGCTCCAGGAGCCGGTCTCCGTGTCGGTGATGACGATGGGGGCGTTCATGCCGAGGGTGGTCTTCCACTCTTCGATCTGCGCCTGGTCGACGTCGTCGAGGATCGCCTCGGTGTACTCGATGCCGGCGGAGTCGAGGGCACGCTCGTTGGCGAGGCACATGCCGCAGAAACCAGACTTGGTGTAAACCGTGATGCTCATCGAAATCACCTTCCGAAAGATTGCGATGCAGTGGGGGCGCCTCCCCCATTGCATGCTTCTATTCTATAACGCGCGGGCCTATATGGGTAGCCTTTTCCGCACATTCTTTGACCCCTTTTCTGCCGGTCGGCACGCCTGTTGTCAACGCATGCGTCTGCATTGTTTGACACCAGGGCATGACGTTTACGAACGTCCGGCTGGGGCATCAGTAACAGCGGGAGGGCTGGGAATCCCCAGGAGCCTTAAACCGGTAATGCAATCACCGGAAACCGTTAGGAATAGCGGGCTGCGCATTCCTGAACTGTGTCGTCCCGGCGCTTTTCACCATGTCGAAGACCACCACCGCCGCGGCGGGTCAGCTCGTGGCGGGGTGCGGGGTGCTGGTCGCGGTGGTAGCCACGGTGACGTCGTCGTGGTCGCACTCCCAGAACACTGAGCGGATCTCGGCGGCGATCACGTCGGGCAGCTGCTCGTTCGTCCATGCCGTCGACGGGAACGAGACGGTGACGGTGACGGTGGTCACGGGGTCGGTGGAGGACGGGCCGTGGCCGGCTCCGCCCCACTCGTACTGCCAGGCGAACGCGACTTGGCCGGTGGGTCCGCCGCCGTGAACGTCGAATGCGGCGCGGTGTTCGTCGTCGGTGTGGTTCGGGCGGCGGGTGCAGTGCCATCCGAGGCCGCCGACGTCGTACGTCGTCGCGGCACACTCGGCGCCGGTCGCGTCGAGATCCGCGGCGGGCGCAGCCGGGTCGATCTGCTCGCCGATGGTGGCGGGGCGTTCGTAGGTGATGAACATGCTGGTGGTCCTCTCTAGGTTGGTGGGGGCGGCACCCTCGCTCGGCTTGCCGCCCGGGCGGGCCGCACTGATCCTGATTTCAGCGCGGCCCGTTCCGACTACTTCCGGACGGGTGCCGGGGTGAGGTCGGTGTGCTGAAGCAGGAACCGGACCGCGGACCAGGCGGAGAGCTGCGGGCGGTCCCAGGCGTGGTGGCCGTCGTTGAACTCGCAGCCCTGCCCGCCCGTGATGTCACGCCCCTCGACCAGCTCACCGGTGTCCTCGCAGAGGATCAGGTGCGGCATGTTGCTGCGCTCGTGGATGAGGCGTTGCGCGGCAAGATGCCCGTTGGCCGTGAAGTCGCGGGACGTGTTGATGCCGTCGCAGCAGTACCGGACTTCGGTCGGCATCTCCCCCGCCTCACCGGCGACGAGCGTGGTGCCGTGGTCGGTGTAGGTGTCGGTCATCCCGTCGAACGAGCGGCCCTCGTACTTGCCGCAGATCTCATCCACCTGCGCGGACGTAGGTCCGTCCTCGTGGTGGACGTTGATCCACGCCGACGCGGTCCCGGTAGAGCAGCGCACGGAGAACATCACGCCCGGGAACGTAGTGCGCAGCTCCTTCCGGAGCAGGGCGGCGACAGCCTTCGTGGGGATGAGGGTGGTAGGCATGGTGGGTCGGTTCCTTTCGAGGAGTCGGACGCTTGTGGAAGAGTGATCGAGCGGCCGGGACCAACCTGCTATTGGTCCCGGCCGCTTTCCGTTACTTGCGGGGGTCCAGCGTGGTTCCGGTGAGCTGCAGATGGTCGACCTCGCGGATCAGTTCCGCGTACGCGGCCTGCGCATCCGCCGATCGATCCGACTGGTTGGCGAGGTCGTGCCACGTCTGGGTCAGGTGCTGAATGTGGTCGTCCTGCTCGAGCGAGACCGGCACCCCATCGGTGGTGACCATGCCCGCGTCCCGGCCTCGGTCCGCGTCGTCGTCGCGGACGAACGTGTCCACGACCGGGACAATGGTGGTGAGTGTGTCGATGTGCTGCATTGGGGTTCCCTCTCCCTCACGTTCTCTTGCCTGGAAGGCGACTTGTCGCCGCTAGGACGGGAGGGTGGAGTGCAACCCGAAGGGCGGAGGGGGAGAGAATTTCGGCGCGAAATAAGGGAGCGAAGCGACCGCGTGGCGGAAATTTCGGAGGAGACGGCCGCGGAGCGGCTTGCGCGGAACCCGGACGGACGTACGCTGCCGAAGGCTTCCAGGCAAAAGAACGGGCCGCAGGCCCCACAGCGCCGGCGCAGCCGGTTCCATCCGGAGCCGAAGGCGACTCCCGGTCTCTGGCCGGAAGCCCTGGGATCCTCACCCCGTGACCGAGCACGCCGGACACCCCACCCCGCGGCCACGCCGGTGCCCGTTCCGTGCGGTCGGCCGGTTCCTCGACTCGATCGGGGCCCCTGGCCGACTTCATCCGGTGTCGCCGCCGGTCTGGTGCTCGTCATCAACCTGATGATCCGTGCCCTCAGCGGCGAGCCCATCGGCATGTTCTGATGTGAGGCTTTGTGCAACATCGCATGAAGTGAGGCACAATCATGCGAGCGCATCGACGATGCGGCGGAGCGCTGCTCAAAGGGGGCGCATCGTCGATGCGCGCTCCGGACTCGAGGGGAGCCGGCCTGTGCTGCTGCGCAAGCATGCCGAAGAAATGCGTGACATGTACGCGAACGCGATCGCAGCCGCCGTCCACGGCGGCAGCGAGCCGTCGCAGCTGCAGGTGGAGTCGTGGGCACGGTACGACGCCGCGGCCCGCGGCGCAGATCCCGCCGCCGCGTTCCAACCGTCACAGCCCTGACCGGGACCGGTAGCCGGCCCGCTCGAGCAGGAGTCTCGTCTGCTCCCCTGGCCCGCCGGAGGCGGTGACAGCCGCGAGCTCCGTCGAGCGGCTCCGGGTTGGGAGGGGCGAAGCCCTTGCCGCGGTGGCGCAGCCGGCGCGCAGCCCACGGACACCCGGACGCCCCGATGGGACATTTTCGGGGTCGGATGGGACACGAATCGGGGCCGGGTGGGCGTGAGGGCCGCTGGCTGCGACCCTCACGCTCGTTCACCTACTCGGCTGCGGTGTCCTCGTCCTGGTCCGCGCTGTCGGCGGCCTGGTCGGCGTCGTCGCCGTCGTCGGCGGATGTTGCGCCGGTGACGATCTGCTCGACGTGGGAGAGGGTGTAGCCCCACGCGGCCAACTGGGTGAGGTACGGCACCGTTTCGGGGGCGGGCATGCTCCACCCGTACCGGCCCACGGCCGATTCGACTTCCGCCAGGGCGAACGCGAACGCGATGTGACCGGCCTTCCCGGGTCGCTTCCGCGCCCACTCGGCTGCGTCAGCGTCCTCGGGGACGCCCAGCAGGTCGGTCGCGGTGACGCGCTGGCCGTAGTAGTCCCGCATCGGCGTCAGCAGCGCCGCCGCGGTCCACCGGCCTGCGTCCTTTGGGAGGTTCTTCGAGGCGACGAGTCCGGCGAGCCAGACCCGACGAACCTCACGGGCTGCGGTCCACTCGTCCGCGAGCCGGTTGTCCCGCTCCCGACGAGCCGCCGCGGCTTCGGCTTCGGTGGCGCGCTCGGCTTCCTGTTCCGGGGTCAACTCGGGTGCGGGGCGGTCGTAGAAGTGCCGGGCCGTGTGGGCCTCCGGGGTGGTGCACACCGCGGTCACGGACGCGCTGTCACCGATCGGCTGCACCAGCACCGCGTGTCCGCCGCAGGCGGTGTGGGCCTCCGGGTCGAGGGCGGGGAGCATGGCCCGCGGGTCATCCTCGGGGACCGGGTCGTCAGAGAGGTTGTCGAGGCGCTTCCAGCCGAGGGCCGTGTTGTCGTCCACGACGGCGACACCCTGCTCCCGGTACTGCTCCGCCACCTTCGCGGCTTCCGCTTCCGCGATGCGGCGGTTGCGGTGCTGCTGAGCGACGAACGGCAGTTCGTCGTCGTAGCCCTCGCTGATGCACTCGTTCAGTTCCGCCGTGGCCGTCTCGTCGCCCTCGAACTCGGCCAGCAGCAGCGCCGCGTCGAACGACACCTGACGGTCCACGACCGCGGCAGTCGCGGCCTCCGACTTCGCCACCGTCAGGGTCGCCTGCACCTGCTCCTTGTCGGTGCCGGTTTCGCGAGCGATTCCCGCAACGGAGAGTCCGGCGAGTTCCAACTGCCGGTAGGCGGCGAGCCGGTCCCCGTCCGTCAGCGCGGTACGGCGCTCGTTCGCGACCAACTGCTCCGCGATCCGCTGGGCGGGGGTGTCGCCGCGCTCGGTGACGAACACCGGCACGGTCGCGCCCGCCTCGCGAGCGGCGAGGACGCGCATCTGCCCGTCACGGACCACCACGGCCCCGTCCGCGTTCCGGTAGCCGATCGTCGGCAGCAGCACCCCGTGACGCTTCACGGACGACAGGAACGCGGGGTCGAGGTCCGCCGCGGTGCGGACGTTGTCCTCGATCACGGCCTCAGAAGCCGGGATGGTGACCAGGTCCACGCCGACCGCGTCAACGGTGCCAGTGGTGGTGGTCCGGGTGTTCTCGATGATGCTCATTGTGTTTGCTACGCTTTCCGGTAGTGACCGGGTGCGGGTCCTGGCAACTTGTCCTTGTCAGGGATTTCGCACCCGGTCTGTTTCATTCGGTGGGTGCTACTGCGGGTGTTACTGGTGAAGTGCCGCGGTGAGCGCTTCCGCCCGGGTGAGGGCGGCGCGTGCGTGGCCGAATGCGGTCATGACGGCCGTGTACTGATCCGGCGACAGCGACCGGGTGTCCCCGGCTTCGTCGTAGGTCAGGAACAGGACCGTCCCGAACAGCGGCGACGCCGCACGAGACCGCCCGAGCGCGACCGCTGCGACGGTGGCGAGGTCGTTGCGGTCCCCCGCGTACATGCCTTCGTCATCGATCCACGCGTCGATCCGGCCGTCGAGGCGGACCACGTCCACCAGGCGGCACCCGATCTGCTCCCGCGTGCCCTGCAGGGTGGACTGCGCCGCGTTCACGACGACGCCTTCGACCGCACCATCTGCGGTCGCTCGAATACCCATCAACTTCATTTCCTTCTTCCTCTCCCTTTCGTTGTTTGCCCGGGAAGGCACGTAGTGCCGATAGGACGAGGAGCCGGGGTGCAAGCCCAAAGCGGCGACGCTCCGAGAAGTTTCGACCGGCGCCGTCCATTGACGAAGGAGATGAGCACGACGGCGCCGGTCGAAAGTTCTCGCGTGCGGCGGTGGCGACGGCTTGCGGCCCGGAACCTCGTCCGTACAATCGCCGAAGGCTTCCCGGGCAAACAACGAACCCGGCAGGGTTCGACAAGCACTGGCCGGCTTGCCGGCTCCCTCCAGTCAGAACAGGCCGCCGAAGGCGGGGCAACTCAGACCAGAACAGCCCGCCGGCACGGCGGCCCGCTCAGCTCTCCCGCGCTCGAGGAGCTCGCCGGCGCGCAGAGACCGGCGAACGTGAAGCGGCCCCGGCCTGCGAGGGGGGCGGTGCAGGACCGGGGCCGGTGCTGCTCGGACCCAATGGGGGGCAGACCCGAGCGGCTCACGCTCGAACGTGTTGGGGGGAACAGTCCGAGCGCGCATCCACGGTAACGCTAGAACGCCTAGCGAGCCCCCCCGCACGCTATGAGCCCACTGGGAGGAGACTGCGGTGCTTCAGCGCGGCCCGCCATACCCACGCCGCGGTCGCGGCCTGCCCGGTCCCCCACTCGATGAGGACCGCGTCAGCGGTCACCGCGATTGCGCGCGCTTCCACCCGTCGATCGACGCCTCGGTACGTGCGGATCCGCGCCCACACCGGCGCCGACGGCGCAATATCCCCCACGGGCCCGCCACGGGCCTCTTGAGGGATGGAGAGGGCCTCCTCGGGCACCCAGCGGCCACGCCGGCGTTGACCCATCAGTGGCGCGCCTGCGGCCGTTGAGACCGCTTCTGGAGCCGGTCCATTGGCACCCAGACGTGGTGGACGAAGCACATGTGCACGAGCTGCACGTAGACCACGTCCCCATCGGCCTGCTCGACGAAGCCGAGGCATGCCTGCGGGCCCGACCGGGTGAACTCGACCTGCACCCACACCGCCGGGTATCCGGAGACCCGGTCAGGTGCCGGCGGCGCATCGATGCCGAGTGGCTGGTCTTCGGGCGGATCGGGATGGCTCGGCGGCGCCCACCGATGTTCGGGCATGAACCGATGATGACCACGGCCGCCGACACCAGGACGTCAGCGCTGCCGCCGGCGCCCGTCCTGCACTTCGCCAATCAGGCGCATCGTGCGCTGTAGCACCGCCTCCCGCCATGCAGCGTCCGGCGCAGATCGGTCGAGCCGGTTCAGTCGGCGGATCGCACTCCGACGCGCGGACGCGAGCTCATCGGCGGTCAACCACTGCAACCGCTCGAGCTCGTCGTCCACGATCAGCAGGGTAAACACGCGAGCCGATGATTCATCCATCATGACCGACCACCTCGAGCAGCTGCAGCCGACGTCGACGACCGAGCCATGGTCCCTCCGATGGCCTGCGCAGCGCAGCGAAGACAGGGCGCAACCGCCCGACAGCCAATTCGCTTCTAGCCCCGATCCGTCAAGAGTCGATGTCCGGCTGGGCGCGCGGCGGACCGTGCAAGGGCCACGGCACAGAGCTATCGATCTCTGCCCAGAGCTCCTCCGCCGATCGGCTGTTCTGAGCATCGATACGGGGGTTCGCTTCTAAAGCTGCGATGTTGAGGAACCACGTCACCTTGTCGAGCTGATCTGCATACGCGGTTTGCCCTTGCCGTGCTGCGTCGATGATCGCGGCAAGCTTCTGCACTTGCCGGAAGGTCAGCGTCACTGGCGCATCGTCGCCCTCATGGTGGCCGTCGGTGCTCTTCTGGTACTGCTCTATCGAGTCAATGCGAGACTGCGCCAGGGCTGCTTCAACGTTCTCGGGTTCGGTCGGCACGAGGGAGTCTGGAACGTACGTGATGCTGATTACCACGGCCGCAGAACGGATCGGGGTGGAGGCCGACGCCCTGAACTGCAAGGTCATGCCCGTGACGTCTCGCCCTCCCTCGGTTGCTTCGTGGATGAGAACGGCGGGCCGATCAAACGGGATCGCCTCAACCCCGGCTTCATTGAAGCCGTCGATATCCCGTGCGATCCGCAACGGCGAATCGAATGGTGCGACGTGATCGACAACCCCGTACGCACTGATGACAATCAGCGACGAGGGATGGTCTGGGAGCTGAGCCTCGATCATCCATGAATCCATGCCGCCAGAGTAGGCGACCCGCGGAACCCGGAACCCGGAACAGTCGTCTCGATAGCCGATGGATTATTGAGACTGGGGTCAGACTGCTGTGCGGTCGAGGAGTTCCCGGACCCGGTCGGCGAGGTCTCGGATGGTTGCGATGTCGTTCTGGTCGACGTCGTTGAGAACGTCGCGTACTTCGCGGGGGAAGAGCCCGAACACGTCGGCGAGTTCAGCGCGGGCGGCGTCGGTGGGGGCGAGGAACCGGCTGCGGCGGTCGATGGGGTCTTGCGTGCGGGTGATGAGCCCGCGCTTCTCGAGGCGGTCAGCGATGATCGTCGCCGCGGCGTCGGTGATCCCGAGGACCGGGACCAGGTCCTTGACCCGTGCAGGTTCGGCGGCATCGTCGTGCGCGGCGATGTACTGCAACGCCTGATAGTCCGGCGCCCGCAGGTGCATCCGGGCTCTGGCACGGTTACTCATCAGTGTCTCGGCGGCGCGGAGCTCGTTGACGGCTTCCAACAGCGCAACACCGGGAGGGACCTGCGGTTCAGGAGGGGTGGACATGGGGGGCTCCGCTCGCTCGACGAGCGCCTCCCGGAACCTGTCTGGTCTCCGGATCGAACAAACGACTCCCCACCTTCTACACGTCACCCGCGCCCTCCCCACAGGTTCACACCACTGCACCGATCGCTCGCGGCCCCCGGTGGCTGGTGCGCCTGCCGGATGTGGGTTGCCGCACCCGTCGGACTGTGTGTGATGATTCGTGCTGATGCCGATCGATGACGCGATGCCGGTGCGTCTCGAAGCAGCCGGGACCAAGCCCGAGGAAGCCGAAGAACTGCTCACTGAGCTGTACGGCGGGAAGCTGCACGTCGCCGCGTCGGATGCTCCGTTCTCGTACCGGTACGCTGCGATCGGTGACGAGACGATGACGTTGCGCACGTCGAAGTTCGGGGGCCGGCTCGCCGGCGAACTGCAGCCGACGGATGAAGTGGTCGTGCAGTGGTTGCAGTCCGGAACGAGTGTCCTCGACACCGGTGGGCAGCCGTTCCAGATGACGCACGGTGTGCCCGTGCCGCTGCTGGCACACCGTTCGTTCGCGTTCGAGATGGACACCTACGAACAGCGCCTGGTGCACCTGTCCCGGCCGCTCGTGGAACGTGTTGCTGCGGAGCAGGGTGCGGACGTGTCCGGTGGGATCGTCTTCGACCCCACTATGGCGCCCTCTGAGCAGGCGGTCCGGACCTGGCACAACACCGTCTCCCTGGTCTCTCACACGCTCCGCGAGAGCACGCCGGGGCGGTTGCTGCACGCGGAGATGGCGCGGCTGGTGTCCGCGTCGCTGCTGGAGATGTACCCACAGCAGCAGACCGGGAATGAGGCTGGGTCCGGGGCGTCTCGGTCGGCGCACGTGCAGGCAGCGGTCGAGTACGTGCACCAGAACGTGCACCTGCCGATCACGACGACGACACTCGCGAAGCACCTCGACGTCAGCCTTCGGGCGTTGCAGGAAGCGTTCCAGCGGGACCTGCAGACCACCCCGAACGCGTTCATCCGACGGGTGCGGCTCGAACGGGTCCGTCAGGAACTCCGTGCCGCGGACCCGACGACGACGACGGTGCGGCAGGTGGCGTCCGCGTGGGGTTTCGCGCACCTGGGCCGGTTCAGCCAGCAGTACACTGCCGAGTTCAGCGAGTACCCGAAGGACACCCTTGCCAACACCTGAGCCGCCACTGCAAGAACGGCGGCTGCGTCAGATGAAGAGGTCTTCGCGGGCCGGCTCGTAGACGCTCATCAGCATCGCTGCGGTCATCCGCGCTGACCGTGCCGGCTGCGTGGTGCCGTGGATCGCGGCTTCGACCTTCGCGCCCTGCACCAGCAGCGACAACCCATCCGCGACGTATGGCGGGAGCGCGGCTTCGATACACAGGGCACGCAGGTGCGTCTCGATGCTCGCCAGGTGCTCGTCGGCGAGGGCCGCGATGGTGGGTTCGGCGCGGCCGAGCTCGCCGTAGCCGTTGATGAACGCACATCCGCGCCAGTCGTCGTCCATGAAGCACGACTCGAGGTAGCTGAACAGAGCCAAGATCCGGTCCCGCGGCTCGGATATCCCGACCGCCGCGGCGGCGAGGCCAGTCAGCCACTGCTCCTGCCGGAACCGCAGCACTGCGGTGGCCAACGCCAGGACATCTGGGAACCGGGCACGAACCGCATCGACCTCAACGCCGGCGTCGCCGGCAACTGTCTCGATCTGCAGCTGCAATGCGCCGCCGCGGCCGAGAACCCGATCCGCGGCCACCAGGATCACGTCGCTCGCGCTCGCGTCTGCCCCGGGAGCGGGGTTTCGCGGAGCAACAGGTGCAGTCATAACGGACTTCACAGTAAGCCTCGAAGGGTGGGTGCCGACCAGGATGACCGCTCTTCGCGGCCGTCCGGCAAGCGTTGCCGATCGTGTCCGCGATTCGCGGACACGATCAGCGGATGGGCTGTGGTGCGGTTTCCGGTCGGGCGGCGATGGCGTGCAGTTGCAGCAGCCGCCGGCACGTGTTCCGGTGCTCAGGCAGCACGTCGGACAGGCTGATCATCGGTGCAGCCACCGGGTTCGGCGGTCGGTGCTGCGCGCAGCGAGTGCGACTTGCGCGGCGGGGAGGGTGGCGTAGTCGCCGATGTACTCCCCGTACCCGTTCCGGACGTAGTGATGCTTTCCCTGCCGGTCCACGGTGCCTGCGTAGGAGCCCTCGGCCTCTGCGACCCAGAACCCCTCGTCCGCGACCGTCCACCGTAGGACTGGGGTCATCTTCTGCGCGCTCACGCGGCAGTCGGGGCGCGGAAGAAGTCCGCGTATGACGGGCCGCTCGGCGCGACGGTCGCGAGGCGCGGCTGGCCGAGGCGCTCGTTCACGAGGGCGTCGATCTCTGCCGGGGAGCTCATCCCGCGGCGGTGCCACTCGGTCGGGATCTGTCGGAGCTGGTGGACGTTGTACTGGTGCTGCATGGTGTGGCCTACTTCTGCGCCAGGATCAGCGCGGTCATGTCGATCGCTTCCGTCGGAGCGTTCACACGCTCATCGACGAACACGGCAGGAAGAGAAATCGTGGGGCTCATGCGGCGACGCTCAGTACGATCGCGGCGACCGCGGAGATGCTGACGGCGCCGATGCCGGTCAGGATTGCCGAAGCGGCAAGGACACGGTTCCGGTGGGCTTCGCGAACCTCGGAGAACGAGGAGCGAGACGTCGACGGGTAGGCGGCGACGTGGCGGAAGCCTGCGACCGGAGCGCCGGTGGTCGGAGTGATCATCGTGGCGGTCATGATGGGCCCGCCTCTCCTGAGACGTTGCGCGTCTCGTAGCAGTCAGGGTGCCGTGCGATATTCAGCCCCCACGAGGGTGTGGAGAGTGTTGAACGGACACGGGCGGTTGGTGCGTCCTGACAGCAGTAACGCTACGAACCCACGTCCCCGGACACCTAACCGATTTAGGCATCCGCGAATCGGGGACACCTACCAGCCGCGCTTTCCGCGCACCCCGACACGACGGTCGTCCCACGCGCGGGCAGGGCCGCGAGAGGGAACATCCGCCAGGGACTCGGGTTCCCGGCGGACGCTCCCGTGCCACGACGTCGTCGGGTTCAACGCGGAAGATCTGACGAGGCCAGCCCGATCAGAAGAGTCGGACTCTCAGCTAGGGTCCGCGAGGCAACCCGGTCGACGCTACAAACGCGAACTTGTCCCACTCCCACGAAGCACACAGATCGTCTCAATAGCCGATCTTGGCTGCCGGACAGGCACACCGAGGCCTCGAAGGTGGGGTTGCGGCACGTCAGTAGGCGTCGTTGACTCGTCTGTGGCGGCCGCGTTGGCCGT